>JAISQU010000321.1 GCA_031274005.1 Spirochaetales bacterium | reverse complement strand
TTTAGGACGCGGGTTCAATTCCCGCCACCTCCAACGAAATCTGCCGATAGCGTACAAAGCCGAATGTCCGCTATATAGCCTTGCAAAAGTGGTACAAGCGGGAATTGAACGCTTTTCCGCGGCCCCGTAAGGCCGAGAGCGCGCAGGCCGTACGGGGATAGTCCGCAGGGATGCGGACTAAGCGGAAAAGCCGGCCTTGGAAGCGCGAGACAGGGAAGTCGAGCGCTGGAAAGGTCAATTCCCGCCACCTCCACGCTGGCTCAATATCAAGCCCGGGAATTGCAAAGCAATTCCCGGCGTAAAAGGCAGCGGCAGCAATTTGCCCCGCAAATTGCGCATAACAATTTTTCGGTTCCCGAAAAATTGGGGCCGTCTTCGGCTCACATTCGTTATAAGTCCGACAGGCTCCTCCAAGCCTGTTGCGCTTAGGGCCAGGCCATTGTTGCAATGGCCTCGCGTAGTGCAAGACGGCGCAATTTTGCGGGGCAAAATTGCGTGGGTAATGCGTTTTCGGGTCTTCCCGAAAATCGCAGAGCCGTCTTCGGCTCACATTCGTTACAAGTCCGACAGGCTCCTCCGGGGGGGATTCACAAAGAGAGGTAATATGAAGTGTAAAAAATGCAAAGCGGAAATCCCGGAGGACGCTCAGTTTTGTTATCACTGCGGGTACGAAGTACCGCAGCAAGCGCCCAAAAAGCGCCCGCTTAAGCCCATTGTTATAGCCGCCGCGCTGCTGGCCCTGGGTATCATCGGTATCGTCATCTGGAGAATTGCCGCATAGAACTTCTTTACAGATGTATCCTGAAATTCCGCTCGGTCTCGCGGCGCAGGTCGCGGTCCTTGATGTTTTCCCGCTTGTCATACATCTTTTTCCCCTTGCACAGCCCCAACTCAATCTTTACCCGTCCTTTTTTCAGATAAACCTTGAGGGGAACAAGGGTAAAACCCTTTTCGTCGACTTTCCGTGAAAGTTTTTTGATCTCCTGCCTGTGAACAAGCAGTTTTCTTTCGCGCTCGGCCGTGTGATTAAAAAGATTGCCGTGGTCATAGGGCGTTATATGAAAGCCGGTAAGCCAAAGCTCGCCTTCCTGTATCTTCGCGTAGGCGTCGGCAAAAGAGAACTGCCCCGCCTTCATGGACTTCACCTCCGTTCCCTGCAAGACAATTCCGCACTCCAGATTCTCATCTATGGTGTAATTGAAGCGGGCCTTGCGGTTATCGGCGAGAATTTTTACCGCATCCATGCCGGAGGCTCCCTGAGGGGTTTTTCCGCCGCCGCGACCCGAAAACCCACATACGGGCCGCACCACTCAGGCGGCTGCGACCCCCGTGTGGAGGCGGTTACGGAATCCGAATTAATCCACGCCCCGCCGCGGACAACTTTTTCGGCGGCCGGAAAATCCGGGGAAACAGGAAAAATATAAGAAGCCGGAGCGTACCAGTCGCCGCACCATTCCCACACGCCGCCCTTCATGGCCGCAAGACCCGAAGAGTCCGCTGCGCGGGCCGCGTACTCCCACTGGGCCTCGGAGGGAAGAAAAAAAACATAGCGGCTGTCCCTGCCCGCCAGCCATTCACAGTAGGCCGCGGCCGCGTAAAAAGAAACTTCGCTTACAGGAGAAGCCGGTTCAGGCGGAAGAGGGGAGTCCCGCCACGAGGCCAGGTATGAGTCTTCCGCAAGCCCCTGCCTGATAAGCGCGGCCCTGCCCGCGGGCTGCCACGCGGGATTTTCTTTGAGGAAAGCCGCGTATTCAGCCTGCGTTACTTCGGCTGTTTGCAGAAAAAAGCCGGCTACATCCGCCCGCGCCGTAAACGGAGGGGATTCCCGCATCCGCTTCAAAGCCGGTTCCCGGGACGAGGCGGCGCCGGCCTCTGTTGGTTTTGCCGCCAGACGGGAGATCCCCGCGGCGGAAGACGCAGCCCGTTCCGGCCGCAAAGCCCCCCCCGGCAGGGCCGCGTATGAGACGCCCGCGATAGTCCGGAAAGCTCCGGCCCGCGGCGGAGTATCCCGCGCCGCGCCGGGGGCCGCAAGCTCCGCAAGGCGGGCGGCCGCCCACGCCGAAGCGCCCAGCTCCTCCCGCGCCTTTTCCGGCAGAACCAGAATCAGCCAGTACAGAGCCTCCTCATTGCGGGCATAGAGCGGCAAAAGCCACCCCGCGGCCCTGATCAAAGCCTGGGGGCTTAAAGCTTTGCCCCCCGAAGCCGCCAGAAAAGCGGCGTATATAAAATCCCGAAAGCTCGCCGGCGAATTGACGCTCGCCGCCGCGGAAGAAAGCATGGCGAAAAGCTCTTTCTCCGTATCCGCCCCAGTCCCCGCGGCTATGGCGTAATCACGTACGGCCGCGGACAAAACCGGCGGAAAAGGAGAGAGGGGAGTGGCCTCGCCGAGAGCCCAGACAGAAAACTCCCTGTGGGCGTCCCGCAGAAGATCTTCGGCAGATAGCAGGGATAGCTTTGCGTGAAGGCTCTCGCGCCGGGGAAAAACGCGGCTGCCGAAAAGCCTGCCGCCCACCGCAAGAGGAACCTTCTGTTCCCCGAAGTGCGGCCGGCGCAGACTCACCACATGGCTGCCCTCGCTCACAAAAGCCGTAAGGGGCGTGGCCCCTATCCTGACCCCGTCAACCAGAACGGAAGCCTCCTCCGGCAGACTCGTAAAAGTGACCTCCGCGCCGGGGTGAAAAATTCCAGGATACAGAAAAACATAAAAGAAAACCCCCGCAAGAACAAGCGCGTACAGCGCGGCCACATAAACGCGCGGCCGTATACCCAAAAACGGCGCGAGGACAACCCTCTCCTCCGCGGGGTTTTCGGTTTCGTCCCCGGCCGTCCGCGCGCCGTCCGCGCGCCCCTTACTGTTTTGTATATTTTTTTTCTTCATTGGTTTCATGGAAAGTGTTTTGCATTATAGACAGGAGTCCCCGTATTGTCAACGTGAAGGCTTTATGCTATGGTTTTCAATGTATGGAAAAACTGCTTGACCGTCTGGTCAGCCTGACAGAATCGTATCTTACCTGGCGGAAAATCCGCCGCCGGAAGAAGAAAGAAAAACAAAAAAAGAAAAACGTCATTGTTGACTGGATAGAAGCCTTCATTTGGGCGGCCTTTGTCGTCCTGCTCGTCAATCAGTATGTCCTTCAGGCATATCAAATACCCTCCGGCTCCATGATGAACACGCTTCTTGTGGACGACCGCATTTTTGTCAACAAAATTGTCTTTGGTCCCGAACTGCTTCCGGGGCTGGCTAAAATCTCCGGTTTTCAGCAGCCAAAAAGGGGAGAAGTCATCATTTTCGAGAACCCCTCCTACATCTCCCGCGGCCCCCTGTTTGACATAGTTCAGCGCATCCTGTATATGATGAGCCTCTCGTTCGTCGACATAGACCGCGACGAGTTGGGCCGGCCCAAGGCCCATTTCCTGATAAAACGGGCCGTAGGCATGGAGTACGACATGTTCCGCCAGCGCGGCGGCAACCTCGAAATAAAACCCCAGGGCGAAGACAGGTGGTACCCCGAAGAGGAGTTCCAGAAATTGGCCGGCATATCCTACTCCGTGCGCAGGCTCATCAGCCCCGAAACCTACAGCCTGTTCCGCCAGGCGGGCGCCGCGGCCGCCTATCACGACATGCGCCTGCCCCTGGAAGACCCGGATCTGACGCAGGCCGTAAACCGCTTTAGCAGGCGCGTACAATCCGAGGATGGGGCGATTGACCAGTTCGCGTTTGACCAGTGGCGCGCAAAAACCCTCTACGCCATGAATCCCCACGAAAGGCGCTACGGCGCGCTGTGGCGCAAGTACGACACCGGCGCGTACATTCCACAGGGAAAAATGCTCCCCCTGGGAGACAACCGCGACAACTCCCGCGACGGACGCTATTTCGGCGCCGTCAGGCTGGATAAAATTCTGGGCAGGGCCATGTTCCGCTATTATCCCCTGTACCGCATAGGGAATATCGAATGACAGGGCATGGCGAATAAAATGAATTACAAAAAAACCCGCCGCTTTGAGGCGACCCGCAAAAAAAATCATCTCCTGCGCAAAGCCATGCTTTTCCTCGCCCTGGTTTTTCTCATCTACGTCATTTTCACAACTTTTTTGGTGGACAGCTTCGCAATCAACTCCGTTTCCATGCGCCCCGCCTGCGAACCCGGCGACAGGCTCCTGACATCCACCCTGTGGTACGGCGCGCAAATTCCCTTTACCGGCGAACACCTGCCCGGCATATTCAGCCCCCGCAGGGGCGACCTCATCATCATCTCGCCCCCCTATAAAACGCGGGCCTCTTTTCCCGAAAACCTCATTCAGCTCATCGCCGGTTTTTTTACGGGCAGAAAAAAAAACATCTCCCTCGCCCGGCGCCGCGAATGGGAAAACGATTTTGTACTCAGGCGCATCATCGCCCTCCCCGGCGACACTGTACGTATGAGAAATGGCGAGGCGCACGTACAGCCTCAGGGAACCCCCGATTTTGTTTCGGAGTTTTCCCTCTCCCTCACCGAATACGAAATCCTCCGCGAAGCCCCGCCCGAAGGCTGGTCGGCCCAGGCCCCCCTCGGCGGGCAGGGCGGCGACATTCTTTTGGGCGAGGAAGAATACTTCGTGCTGGCCGACAACAGAACAGGCAGCCTCGACTCCCGGCTGTGGGGGCCCGTGCATGAAGAGCGCATTGTTACGAAAGTCCTGTTCCGCTACTGGCCCCTGCGAAGATGAAGCAAGGCGCTCCTCAAAAGAAAAATTCCGGCGCATCCGGCCTGCGGCCGGACCGGGCTTTACGGGGGTTCCGCCGCAGCCTGCCATGCCGTAAAAGCAGACCTGAAAAATTGCAAAGCAATTTTGTAAGCGTCTTTGCACAAAACGGTCGCTCGCGCCCCTCCAATCCCTTGCGCCCCGCGGCCTGTATGAAGCCTGAAGCCGCCGCAGCTTTGTCCGCCTCCCTGTACATACATATCCCCTTTTGCGCGCGAAAATGTGCGTACTGCGACTTCTATTCCGTTGCTTCTGAGGCCGCCGCCGAAACCCCGCGCGTAATGCGGGCCGTTCTTGAGGCGGAAATCAGGCAGTTTGATTATTACCGCGAACACTGGCGGCTTTCTGAAATACCAACCCTCTACATAGGCGGCGGAACGCCCTGCCTTATTCCGCCGCCGCTCCTTGAAAAATTTCTTGCAGAAATCACGCGGCGTCTTCCCGCCCCCGCGCCCGGAGAGTTTACCATAGAGGCTAACCCGGAAAGCCTGAGCGAAGATTTTCTCCATATCTGCGCCGCGGCCGGTCTTACGCGTATAAGCCTGGGGCTTCAAAGTTTTGACCCGCGGTGTCTTGAAACCCTGGGACGCCGCGCGGGGCCGGCCGATAACCGCCGCGCCCTGAGGCTCCTTGACCGCTGCTGGAAGGGCGAACTCAGCCTGGATCTGATGTACGGTATTCCCGGACAGACATCCCGCGCGGCGCTCGCGGACGCGGCCGAAGCCCTTGAACGCGGCCCCGGACACATTTCCCTGTACGCGCTTACCCCGGAGGAGGGCACGCCCCTGTACGCCGATATACTGGCGGGGAAGACCCCGGCCCCCGCCGAAACCCGGCAGGAATTCATCCGCGGCAAAGTCCACAAATTGCTTCTTGACAAGGGCTACGAAAACTATGAAATTTCCAGCTACGCCCTGCCGGGCAAACGGTGCCGGCACAACGCCGCTTACTGGAACCTGATGCCTTACATGGGAATAGGTCCCGCCGCGGTTTCCACCCTGCCCGAAGAGACCGGCCCCGTACGCTTGTCCGGTATCCGCGATTTGGGCGCCTATACGAAAGGCCCCTGCCTTTCTGAAACAGAGCTCCTGTCCCCGCGGGATTTTCTTGCCGATTACATTCTTTTAGGGCTGCGCACATCAGGCGGAATAGACATACAAACTTTTGCGCAGATATTTCATCTGGATTTTTTTGAGACTTTTTCTGATGTTATATATAAAAACAGGCGATTCGCGGTTAAAAACAGCGGCCGCTCAGGCAATTTTACCCTGACGGACAGGGGCCGGCGCATACTCAATATGCTGCTGCTGGATTTTCTCGGAGCAATTGACGCCCTGAAGTATGAAGGCCCGCTGCGCTGGCCTTTGGGATAGACACAGATAAAAACCGCGGAGGAAGAAAAAACATGCTCCTTTTCCCTCCGCGCTCACACAGGATAACCGAAAAGTTCCCGGAAGAAAATTATAACGCTGTCAATGAAAATATCCCACCACGAACCGCGCCCGACAGTCTGCGGGGATGTAAGATTTCCCTGATACACAATCTTTTCATCCAGCGTTATTTTAACGCTGCCCAGAACCGCCCCCCGGCCGACAGGGGCCGTTATGTACTCCGCCTGGGAAATCTCGCCTTTCAGGCGGCCCTCGCTCCCGCGCGGAACCGTTACCCGGATTTCCTTTGGGGCTTCGGGTATGATCTGTTCAATTTCGCCTTTCCAGACGCGGACGGGCTGCGGCGCGGGAGTATCGAAACTCCTGTTTGTAAAATTGTTAAAACCGAAGTCAAGAAGCCTTCGCGCGTCAGCGTTTCTGCTGCTTATACCCTCCGCCTGAGTGGATCCCCGCTCACCCAGAAGAACAAGGATGAGCCGCATATCCTCATGTCCGGCGCTGAGGGCAATATTGTACCCCGATTCATCGAGATAGCCGGTTTTTATGCCGTCAACACCGGTATACGAAAAAAGAAGGGAGTTCCTGTTGAACTGCGTGATGGGGGCCGATCCGTTTCCGGGCAGGAGGTTTTCCGGACGGGGGTAGGTAAACTCCTCAAGACTGTGCAGCATGGCCAGAGCCTCAGGATGGCGGTTCACGTAGATACGCAAAAAGCGCGCGAAATCCATGGCTGTAATCCTGTTTTGCGCGTCGTATCCGGAGGGTTCCACAAAAAAAAGCCCGTCCAGATTTTCCTTTTGCGCGGCGGCGTTCATAAGGCCGGCAAAGGCCGGAACGGAACCGGATGTTATTAAAGCCGCCGCCAGCGCCGCGTCGTTGCCCGATGAAACGGCAAGCCCCTTCAGCAAATCCAGTACCGTCAGCCTCTGGCCCGGCCCCAGAAACATCAGGGACGAATCACGCGGAAGATTTACCGCCCAGCTTTCCCTGGGAGGGGTAATCCGCTCATCCAGGGACAATTCCCCCGCGGCGATTTTTTCCAGCAGGATGTGAATTGTCATCACCTTTGTCAGCGACGCGGGAGGGTGGGGCAGGGTCGGGTTTTTTTCATACAGAACAACGCCTGTGGCCGCGTCCATGAGGACGGCCGCGCGGGCTGAAATTTCCGGCTGCGGCTCAAGAGCGTTCGCCGGAAGTAAAAAACCGAAGAGAAAGAAAACCGCCAAAACAGAGGCGGAAAGTGATTTTAGCATAAGGGAGCGTAGCAGTTTTATATTAAAATCTCAAGATTGCCGCTCCCGGCCATTACGCCGTCACCATAACCCTGCTGGTAACGCTTTCGCGCAGAGCGTTGAGTTTTGGGCCGAACTCTTTCATATGGGGCGCCTGGGTGTGTGCCAGAAGGTCTTTTTTTGTTTCCCATTTTTCTATCAGGGTCAAACGGTTTTTGTTGACTTTCTCCTGATGGCCCAGAATGGACTTGTATTCCAGCGCGAAAGTATATTCCACGCAGCCGGTTTCCTGTAAAACCTGGGCGCGCAGCTTTTTAGCCACGGCGAGGTACTCATCCATTTTGCCTTCTTTTACCATGAAGGTGCAGACCAGGTGAATCATGTTGTCTCCTCTGCGGACCGGTTTTGACCGTTCCCGCGGGGTTCGCGGCGGCCGCTTTCAGGGCGCCGTGAACCTTTTTATTGATTTAGCGCGTCATAAAATGCGCGCACAATAAGGACTCCCGCAAAACTGCCGGGGTCCGTCATGCCGAGTGTTTTTTCCCGGAAGATTCCGGGCCGTCCGTGCTTTGCCATAAGGGCGCGGCCCTCCTCCAGGCCCTTTTCCGCTCCCGCCAGAGCCTTTTCCAGAACAGCCGCAACATCGCCGCCCGCCGCCGCGGCTTCGTCCGCCGCGTCCGCCGCAGGGTACAGCACATCCAGAACGGTTTTTTCTCCCCGCCGCGCGCCCCCCAGAGATGCAATGGCGTCCGCGAAAGCGCTCAGAAAAGCCGCCATCTCATGCGCCGCGATAAGCTCTTTGCCGGAAACAGCCTTTCCCGCCTTCATAAAGCCTGAGGCCAGAAGCGTACCCATGGTAGAAGGCGCGTTTTTCCCTATTTCCATACCCGCCATGGCGAAAATCCTGCCGGGGTCGGCCGCCTGCGCCTGAATGCCGGGAATCTTTTCGTCAATAAG
>JAISQU010000300.1 GCA_031274005.1 Spirochaetales bacterium | reverse complement strand
TACGCCGGGCCGTTTTGCCCTATTTTGCAAGCACACGGCTTCGCCGTGCGATTTCCTGGCCCGGTTTGCGGCGTTTTACGCCGCAAATGCGCCCAAATTCCGAATTATAAGGAGATTTTGAACAGGCGCTTAGCGGATTTCTTCGAGGCAGCCGGCGATCTCCTGTTCAAGAAACGCCGGCGTTGAGGATGAGGAGACGATCTGGGCTGTTTTCCAGCGCAGGCCGCCGCTCCGGCTGCGCTCGGATGCTGCCGCGGCAAGAGCTTCTTCCCTGCTGTTTACGAAAAAAACGGCGGACTGCCCGCCGGCGGCCAGTATTTTGTAGAGTTTTGTCGCGTTGGAAGAAATGCGGTCTCCTATAACAAAAGTTACATCCACCTCTTTTTGAAGTTTCAGGGCCTCCCTCTCCCGCATGTCGGTAATCGAACAGATTGAGTTAAAGCTTTCAAGCCTGATGCCCGCGGAGGCGGCCTTCTCCCCCACTATCCGCACAGTTTCCGTGAACAGCGCGGGGTCTCCGGTAGTCTGCGAAACGACAAAAATTTTCTGCGGAGGGGACGCATCAAAACCCGCGGCAAAGCGGTTTATATCGGCGTGTTTTTCGATAACATCCGAGCCCTCCGCGTAACTGACAAGCCCCTGAACCTCGGGATGATCTTTTTTCCCTGTAATGAGGACAAAAAACCCTTTCAGGGCGTAATCGCGGATAAGAAGCTGAATCTTCTTGACCTTGGGGCAGGTAAGATCAAGCACGCGGAATTTTTTTCGCAGCTCCTCTTCTGTCTGCCGCTGAAGCCCGTGGGTCCGGACGACCACAACGCTCCCCTCCGGAACCTGCGCGGTATCAGACACCGTGATCACCGAATAGCGCGAAAGGTAATCAATATACGTTTGGTTATGAATCAGGTAGCCAAGGATGTAGATATGCTCATCCGCGTGGCGGCCGTGCTCCCTGAAAATTTTCTTTTCAGCCTGCATGACTCCGGGACAGAAGCCGGAATACTTCGCCGTGATGACTCTCATGGCCCGTCCTGCGCCAGAGACAGAAAAAACCTGTGAACCCTCAGGTCGTCCGTCAGCTCGGGATGAAATGTCGTAACGATGATATTGCCCTGCCGGATAAAAACGGGACTGCCGCCGAACTGCGCGATAAGCTCTACGCCTTTGCCCATACGGGTAATTACCGGCGCGCGGATAAAAACCCCGCGCAGGGGAAGCTCTCCCAGGGACGGCGCGGGTATATCCGCCTCAAAACTTTCGATTTGCCGGCCGTAGGCGTTGCGGGCAATTGTAATATCAAGAAGATCCAGCTTTACCTGGTTGTATTTTTCTATATTCTTCGCAAGAAGGATTCCCCCGGCGCAGGTCCCGTAAATGGGTTTTCCCGCGGCGGCAAACTGTTTCAGCGGTTCTATCATACGGTAACGCTCAAGCAGCTTGCCTATGGTTGTGCTTTCTCCCCCCGGAAGGATGAGGCCGTCAATTTTCTCAATGTCGGAGCTTTCCCGAACTTCGACGCCGCAAGCGCCCGCGGCGGTCAGAGTTTTCATGTGCTTCGAGAAATCCCCCTGAAGGGCAAGTACGCCGATTTTTTTCATGCTTATTTGTTCGTTTTGATCCCCGCGCCGCCGGAGGCCTTACCAGCCGCGCGAAGCGAGCTGCTCTGATTCGGCCAGCGTACGGGAACTGATGCCGACCATGGGTTCTCCCAGCCCGGCGGAAATTTCCGCGAGTTTTTTGGGGTCCTTGTAGTAAGTAACGGCCTCGACAATCGCTTTGGCCCGGCGCGCGGGATCTGTCGATTTGAAAATGCCGGAACCAACGAAAACCGCTTCCGCGCCAAGAAGCATCATCAGGGCGGCGTCCGCGGGAGTAGCAACGCCGCCGGCGGAAAAGTTGGGAACAGGGAGTTTGCCCGTGCGGGATATTTCCAGAACAAGGTCAAAGGGAGCGCCAAGATCCTTCGCGCGTGTCATCAGTTCCTCCACGGGAAGCCCCTGAATCCGGTGAATCTCTCCCATGACTGTACGCATGTGGCGCACGGCCTCGACAATATCGCCGGTTCCCGCCTCGCCCTTGGTGCGTATCATGGCGGCCCCTTCGCCTATACGCCGCAGGGCCTCGCCCAGATTGCGGCAGCCGCAGACAAAAGGAACATTGAACTCGTGTTTGTACACGTGATACTGGTCGTCCGCAGGGGTAAGCACCTCGCTCTCGTCGATAAAGTCGACGCCCAGGGCCTCAAGTATCCGCGCCTCCGCGAGATGACCGATGCGGCACTTTGCCATAACAGGAATGCTTACGGCCTCCTGTATTTCCCGAATCAGTTTGGGGTCCGACATGCGGGCAACTCCGCCCTGGGCCCTGATATCCGCCGGCACCCTCTCCAGCGCCATAACCGCAGCCGCTCCCGCGTCTTCGGCGATTTTTGCGTGATCGGCGTTCACCACATCCATGATGACGCCCCCTTTAAGCATTTCCGCAAGTCCTACTTTATTTCTCCAGGTCGATTTCTCTTTTTCCGGCCGCGACGTCTCACTCATATATCCTCCGCTATTTACCATTTACACTCTCCGCCTAAATTAAACCGGAATCGGGCGGAGGGTCAAGTCAACCCAGGGCATAGTCGTTTCAGCAATTCCAAATTTAAACTCATGGTAAACTAAACACAAAGACCGGGGCGATAAAAAAAGCTCTCTCTAGCGGCGGACCGAAGCCGTTCGCTTTTTTTATCGCCCCGGCCATATCCGT
>JAISQU010000191.1 GCA_031274005.1 Spirochaetales bacterium | reverse complement strand
AAATGTATGAGGCGACAATAAGAAAAATTAACAGTTCCATAACATCCCGCTGCGAAGTATACAGAAGCCTGCCAATGACTTCAATTAGCCGAGATGCGGTTCGCAGAAGCGAACCGCATCTCGGCGCCGGAAATTGCGGTGAGAGTCACCAGTACCCTACAGGTAATGCAACAAACGGCCTGAAACCAACGCAATTGCGCAGCAATTGCCCTTTCGGGCTATGTCCCTTCCGCACATTTCCGTGAAAGCGTTCCCGCCGCAGGCGGGCGGAAATTGCGGTAAAAGCCACCAAGCCTCTTCGGACTTGTCACCAAAGCTCCTGGATATAACGCAATTGCGAAGCAATTGCCCTTCCGTTTTATGTCCCTTCCGCAATTTCCGTGAAAGCGTTCCCGCCGCAGGCGGGCGGAAATTGCGGTAAAAGCCACCAAGCCTTTTCGGGCTTGTCACCAAAGCTCCTGGATATAACGCAATTGCGCAGCAATTGCTCTTTCGCAAGGCGGAGGCGTCTTATTTTGAGGCTTTCTTCTCAAAATGAGAAAATTCCATGGCGAATGTGCCGCGGCCCTGGGTTATGTTCCGCAGACCCGTTGAATAGCCGAACATTTTTTCCATGGGCGCCTGGGCGCGGATATGCTCCTGATGGGGACGGGAATCCAGACTTTGAATAAGACCGCCCCGCGAGGTAATGGAATTGATAACCTCTCCTATAAAGTCCTTGGGACACATAACGTCCACCGTCATAATGGGTTCTAAAAGCACGGGGCCGGCGTTACGGCAGGCGTTGTCAAAACCCATGGCCGCCGCGGCCTCAAAAGCGAACTCCGTCGAGGTATTTTGGTTATACACCGCGGCGTCCAGCGTGACGCCCATATCAAAAGCCGGGTAACCCAACAGAATGCCCGAACTGAAAGCCCCGCTGACGCCCCTCTGCACGGCGTCGACCAGAGCCTCCGGCAGGCTGCCATGTTTCAGTTTTGACGTGAAGCGTGTTCCTGAACCGCGCTCAAGGGGCTCAACCGTCAGGGTAATCTCCGCATCGTTATCCTTACCCGCCAGAACGCGGTGAAATTTCTCCGTATGCGTAACCTTTTTGACTATACTCTCGCGGTAGGTCACCTGGGGTTTGCCGACCCTGGCCTCAACCTTGAAATCCTTCAGCATGCGGGTCACAAGCACATCAATATGCAGCTCGCCCATGCCGGAAATAATCAGTTCCCCGGTCTCGGCGTTTTCCCGAAAAAAGAAAGTAGGATCCTCGCGCTCCAGAATATGCAGAACCTCCTGCAGCCGCTCACGCTCCGACAGGGTTTTCGGCTCAATAGCCACTGAAATAACCGGCTGGGGAAAATGCATCCTCTCCAAAAGAACCGGGTGCCCCTCGCTGCCAATGGTATCGCCCGTCTGGGCCAGCTTAAAACCAATAACCGTCGCGATCTCCCCCGCGCTTACGCTGTCAATGGGTTCCGCGTGGTTTGCGTGCATACGCACAAGCCTGTTAATACGCTCCCGTTTTTTTTTGTTAATATTGTACACCGCCACCCCGCTTTTCAGGCTGCCGGAGTACACCCTCACATAGGACAAGGCGCCCGCCTCCCTGTCGTTCTGAATCTTGAAAACCAAAGCCAGCGGCATCCCCTTCGCGTCACAGGGGACATCAACCTCGCTCTCCTTCTTCGCGTGGTGGCCTTTCACCGGCGGAAGATCGGCGGGGCAGGGCAGGTAATCAACAATCGCGTCCAAAAGCGGCTGAACTCCCATATTCTTCAAGGACGAACCGCAAAAAACCGGAACAATCCTGCGGCTAATCGTCGCCCGGCGGATTTCCCGTTTCAAAAGATCCAGCGGTATATCCTTACCTTCAAGGTATAACTCCGTAATCTCGTCCGAATCCGAAAAAGACGACAAGGCGTCTATAAGCTGCTCCCGCAGCTTTTTCGCCTCTTCAAGCAAAACCCCGGAAGCGCCGGTCTCTACAGCCTCATACCCGCCGCCGGTCCAGCGCAGTTCCTTCAGCGTTAAAATATCCACCGCGCCCGCGAAAGCCTGCTCGCTCCCAATGGGAATCTGCAACGGCAGGGGAGCGCCGCCCAGCTTTTTCTTAATCTCCGCCACAACCGCAAAAAAATCAGAACCCAGTCTGTCCATTTTATTGACATACGCAAGCCTTGGTACATTGTACGTATCGGCCTGATGCCACACAGTCTCCGACTGCGGCTCCACTCCGCCCACAGCGTCAAAAACCGCAACCGCGCCGTCCAGCACCCGCAAAGACCTCTCCACCTCGGCGGTAAAATCCACATGACCCGGCGTATCGATAATCGTAATCCGGTGATCCCTCCAGTAGCAGCTCGTCGCGGCCGCCGAAATCGTAATGCCCCGGTCCTGCTCCTGCTCCATCCAGTCCATCGTAGCCTCGCCGTCGTCCACCTCGCCTATCTTGTGACTCTTGCCTGTAAAAAAGAGAATTCTCTCCGTCGTCGTCGTTTTTCCCGCGTCTATATGCGCCATAATGCCTATATTGCGTAGTTTTTCCATAATTATTATATATAGCATGAGAAAGCGGGGTGGGGGAATAGGCAGGTAGCAGCACTTACTTTTTCCCGGTTATAATAGCGCATTTTTTGCGGCAAAACCGCAAAAAACCGGGCTTTTCGCTCCAATTCCTCGGTCTTGCTTCGCAAGTCCCGCGGGATTTCCGCTGCAATCCCTTGCGCCCCGCGGGCTTTTTGCACTTTGCACAATTAATTCTTTTATAGTGGCGGTAAGCGCTGTTGCCCTGCCCCCCGCCGATGCGGAGCGGCGCTTTCACGGAAATTGCTGAAGGGGCATAACCCGAAAGTGCAATTGCTGCGCAATTGCGTTACTTTCAGGAGCTTTGTTGTGTCGCCTGAAGTGATCTGGTGACTTTCACCGCAATTTCCGGGGCGATTCCCCCCGCCGATGCGGGGCGGCGCTTTCACGGAAATGTGCGGAAGGGACATAACCAGCACGGCAATTGCTGCGCAATTGCCTTTACATTCAGGCTCTTTGTTTTTTAACCTATAGGGTACTGGTGACTTTTACCGCAATTTCCGCTGCCGATTTGCGTCCCCGCGCCGGCGCGGGTCGGCGCTATCACGGAAATGTGCGGAAGGGGCATAACCCGGAACTGCGCGCGTGCCGCGCGCGTTACTTTCAGGAGCTTTGTTGTGTCGCCTGAAGTGATCTGGTGACTTTCACCGCAATTTCCGCTGCCGATTTGCGTCCCCGCGCCAGCGCGGGGACGCAAATCGGCTCCTTGACATTTTATAGAAAAAACCCTTTAATACACAGGGTATAGTATGAGATTTCCACGAGACAGGTTCGATTTCGCCTCGCATAAACCGCGAAGGCGGTTACATATAGGAAAACTTTTTCTCGCGCTTCTGAGCGCAGGGACAATTTGCGCCGGCGTTTTCTGGTTTGTCACGAAAGGCCCGCAGGCCTGGCATTCCATGGGGACTTCAGTGCACAAAACGCTTCTGTCCCTGTGGGAAGCCAGGGACTATCAGGAAATTATACGTGTTACCGAAGACGAACTCCAGCGCAATCCCATGGACGCGGGCTGCCTGGTTTTTAACGGTTTTGCCCACTTTTACACGGGCGTCAATCAAACAATAACGGAAGAGAAACTCGCCCACATTGACGCCGCGATACGCTCTCTGCGCAGGGTACGCCTCTATGATAAACCGCCTCTTGAAGGCGAGGTAGAATATGTGCTGGGAAAGGCTTATTACCAGAAGGGGGAGTATTATTCCGACCTTTCGGTTCAATATATGGTTTCGTCACTGGACAAGAATTTCATCGGACTGGATTCTTACGAATATCTGGGACTTGCCTACAATACGCTGGGCGAGTATGACAAAAGTATTACGTATCTTCTGAAAGCAAGCGAGCAGGCGCCTTCGGATTTGCTGTACCTTGTTCTGGCGCAGACCTATTATCAGACCGGCGACAGGGCCGCGGCCGAAGAATACCTGGACAGGGCAATCAACAAGTCCTCGGATTCCGCCCTGACTCAGAAGGCGCGTTCTCTTTTGGGCGATATTTACATGCAGAGAGGCGAGTTTCTCAAGGCCGAGGCGCAGTACCTTAAAATTATAGAGCAGAATCCCCAGAATGCCGATGCACATTTTTACCTGGGAGAGGTATATTATAATCTGGGCGATCCCATAAAAGCCCGCGCTTCATGGAGACGGGCCGTACGGATAGATCCAAACCATTTTGGGGCAAGGACGCGTTTATATAAATAAATTTTGGAGGATATATGGGATTAAGCCGCTTATTTAACGCTTTTTCAACGGACTTGGGAATAGATCTGGGAACATGTAATACCCTTATTTATATTAAAGGCAAGGGCATTGTCATCAATGAACCGTCTGTGGTCGCTGTTGAGCGGGGCACAAAAAAGGTTGTAGCCGTCGGTACGGAAGCGAAACGCATGCTTTCCCGCACGCCGGGAGACATTATCGCGATACGGCCGCTTCGCGACGGGGTTATAGCCGATCTGGAAACGACCGAAAAACTTATACGGTATTTCATCTCGCGCGTCATACCGCGCAGATGGCTTGTCAAACCGCGCATGGTTATAGGCGTACCCTCCTGCATTACGGAGGTTGAACGGCGCGCAGTTGAGGAATGCGCCTACACAGCCGGCGCGCGCGAGGTCAAAGTCATAGACGAATCTCTGGCCGCCGCCATAGGCGCGGGGGTTCCGATTTTTGAGCCCGCGGGCCACATGGTCTGCGACATAGGGGGCGGCACCACCGAAATTTCCGTTATATCTCTTGGCGGTATGGTCGTTACCAAGGCTATACGTCTTGGCGGGGATGAGTTTGACGAGGCCATCATCAAGCATATCAGAACGGTTCACAACCTTATCATAGGCGACCAAATGGCGGAAAATGTCAAAATCACCATAGGAAACGCCTCCGCGGATAAAAAAATCGAGAAAATGGAAGTGAAGGGAACCGACGCCATTACCGGCCTGCCCCGGCGGCTTGAAATTGATTCGGTGGAGGTCCGCGAAGCCCTGCAGGAACCCATCAACGCCGTCATAGAAGAAATCAAAAGAACCCTGGGACAAACGCCGCCCGAACTGGCCGCCGATATTGTTGAACACGGCATTGTCATGACGGGGGGAGGTTCGCTCTTGAAGGGATTCAACAAACTTATTCAGAAAGAAACAGGCGTTCCGGCTTTCCAGGCCGAGGATCCCCTGAACTGCGTTGCCCTGGGCGCCGGAATGTATTTTGACTATGCCAAAGGAATGAACAACTCACGGAACATCTACTCAAGCCTTAACTCCTGATACGCGGGGTCTGACAGAATATGCTTGGGCGAAAATTTGTCACAAAACACAGGGCGGGATCGCTTTTGTGTCTGTATGTTTTGATTTGTTTTGTATGCATCGCTTTTTCGAGCAGAACCTTTGTCCTGAAACCCAAAGAGCTGGGGCTTTCGGTTTTCTCCCTGTTCCAGCGCGGAATCTCTTCGGCCGGCGGTTTTTTTGCGGAAACCTTTAATTCCATCCGGGTTCTGGGAGAACTCAAAGAAGAACATGCCGCCGCCCTGGAACGGCTGCGCCGCTATGAACACATAGAAAAAGACATTCTTACCTTAAAGGATGAAAACCGCAGATTAAACGAAGTGCTTTCATTCTCCACTGACGCCGCGTTCCGCAATATTCCCGCCAAAATTATAGGAAAAGATCCCCAGAACTTTCACACAACAATGATTGTAAACAGAGGCAGTCTTTCGGGAGTCAGCAAAGATATGCCGGTCATAGGCATACAGAACGGGCGTCAGGGGCTCGTGGGAAAAGTCATCAGTGTGGGGACGGGCGCCTGCCTGGTCCAGCCCCTGTATGATCCCAACGCCTTTGTGGCGGCCCGGCTTCTGAGTTCCCGCTACGAGGGGCTTGTCAACGGTGCGGGCGAGGATTCTGTAAAAATGCGCTATGTCAAACGCTACGCGCGGCCCGAGATACGCTACGGCGACAGCGTTATAACATCCGGCATGGGTTCCTCACTGTTTCCCGAAGGCATTGAAATAGGTTCGGTAAAAAGCATTTCAGCCCGCGGTTACGATACGTCGCTGGAACTTGACATTGAGCCTGTTATTGATTTTTCCCGTCTGGAGTATGTCTACATTCTTCAGACACAGGAAGCGGACGGCCTCTGATGCGTTTTATCGTTTCCACCGCCCTTGTCATTGGTTTTGTACTTCTGCAAAGCACAGCGCTGCACGCTATCGCCATTCAGGGTGTTGTTCCTGATTTGTCCCTCATCGCCGTTATTTTTATCGCGAACAGAAACGGCGCTGTTCTCGGGGAAACCGCGGGGTTCGCCGGGGGAATAGTCGAGGATTTTTTGAGTCTTTCGCCCCTGGGTTTCCATGCGCTTCTGAAAACAGCCGCGGGATTTCTCGCGGGGTCGACCTTCGGCGTTATCTTTATCGGCTCGCTCTTCATGCCCGTGCTGATGGCGGGCGCCGCGACCGTACTGAAATATCTTTTATCGGCTTTTCTTTTGGCCGTAACAAATGGTCCCGGCACAAACAGCCTGTTTTCCCTGAGTACGCTGATCGAAATCGCGTACAATATGATTTTAGCTCCCTTTGTTTTTGCTTTATTGGGGTTTTTCAAGGTTCTTGTTCCCGGGGCGAGGGGGTAAAAATGCATTCCGGCGATACGGCTTTATCGAAAAGCAGAATTTATTTTATGGCGGCCCTTATCGTTGCGGTTTTCTCTGTCTATCTCATCCACTTGTTCAACCTTCAGGTCGTCAATGAGGAGTTCTACCAAAAACGCGCGACCCAGGTTACCCAGCGCAGCATTCCCATTTACGCCCAGCGGGGTGAAATCTTCGACCGCAATTATGACACGCCCATTGTCTCAAACATTGATTCCTTCGCCATAGACATCATTCCGGGGGAGGTTCCCGACGGAGAGAGGGACAGCCTCTACAGGCGGCTGGCCGAATATCTGGGAGGTTCGGCGGACGACATAAAACGCAGGATTCCCCTCTCCTACGCGGACTTGTACCAGCCCGTTGAAATCAAAAGCGGCATCACCCTTGAAACTATTACCTATCTCGCCGAACATCTTGAGGATTTTCCCGGCGTTACCTGGCGCAACAAACCCATCCGCAATTACGTTGAAAAAGAAACCCTGGCCCATGTTCTTGGCTATGTGGGCGATATAACCCGCGAGGAACTCCAGGTGCTCTACAACAAGGGTTACAGCTACGGTTCGGTTCTTGGCAAAAGCGGCATAGAAAAACAGTATGATCTGCTCCTGCGCGGTCAGGACGGAAAAGAGTTCAGAACAGTGGATGTACGCGGGCGGAAAGTAGGGGAGGCCCTTGTCAGTGAAGAGCCCCCTGTTTTGGGAAACAATATTGTTCTGACTATAGACAGGCACATTCAAAGTCTCTGCGAAAAGGCCCTGGGGCAGCGCATAGGAACAGTTCTCGTAACCAAGCCCGCTACCGGCGAAATACTCGCCCTTGTTTCCTATCCCTCCTTTGACCCTAACCTTTTTTACGATACCAGCAATACAGAGGCTTTCCGGCAGCTTTCACTGAACACGCAGTTTCCTTTTCTGAACCGCGCCATACAGTCCCAGTATGTTCCGGCCTCCGCGTATAAAATCATCATGACAACGGCCATTGTAGAAGAAGAAGTCATTCCCCTGAACAAGACCATACTCTGCCCCGGGTATTTCAATTACGGCGACAGGGTTTTTCGCTGCCACAAACATTCCGGCCACGGACATCTTGCCCTCTTCGGCGCGCTGGCCGAATCCTGCGATGTGTATTATTACACTATGGGCGCCGAATATCTGGGCATAGAAAGAATCGTTGATTTCTCGCGCCGCTTCGGTTTGGGAGAGCCTACGGGCATAGACATTCCTGGCGAAAGCGCCGGCATTCTGCCCAGTCCCGGCTGGAAAAGCAAGATATACAATGACCGCTGGCAGGGCGGCGATACGGTCAATATGTCTATAGGACAGGGATTTCTCGCCGTGACGCCTATTCAGATGGCGAATGCTGTATCCATGATTGTCAACGAAGGGACGGTGTACAAACCGCATTTATTAAAAGAAGTGAGGGATCCTGTTACAGGAGATGTTATCGAAGAAATCGAACCCGAAGTTCTTTCCACCTCAACAATCAGACCCTCCACCTTTCAGGCCGTGCAAAGGGCCATGCGGCAGGTCATAACCGAAGGCACGGCCCGCGTTGTCCTTACCACGAACGCCACGACGGTTGCGGGCAAAACAGGAACAGGCGAGATCGGCATAGACAACCACTGGCACAGTTGGTTTGTGGCCTACGCGCCCTTTGACAGCGCCAACCCCGATGACCGGATTGTTCTGGTGGTTCTTGTAGAAGCCGTCAACGAGTGGGAATGGTGGGCGCCCAAGGCCGCGAACATCATTCTGCACGGCATATTCTCCCGCATGAACTACGATGAGGTGCGCGCCAATCTGCATACATGGTATCTTCGCGCCGAAAGCCAGGGGGAACGATGAGGAGTAAATCTATCTTCGGATTCGACCTCCTCCTGTTCATAGCCACGCTTACCCTTGTTTCCATAGGAATCGCCTTTATTTTTTCCAGCGGAATCACCTCTACGGGCATTATCTATTCACGCGAATATATCAAGCAGATAATATGGGCCATTACCGGCATAGCGCTTCTTATTCTTTTCGCCTCCATTGATTACGCGCTTATGCGCAGATGGTCTTTGCGTATTTATCTGGGTTTTGCGGCTCTTCTTTTTGCGACCCTTTTTGCCGGCAATGTCGTCAACGGAGCAAAATCCTGGTTAGGGGTGTGGGAACTGGGCATACAGCCTTCGGAGTTCTGTAAACTGGCCACGATTCTGTATCTCGCTCATATCCTGGATAAATACAGCTCCCAGATAAAAGACCTGCGGTATTTCATTCTTTTTTTTGGCATAGCCTTAATCCCCGTGGGGCTTATCCTTATGCAGCCCGACCTGGGAACCGCCGCGGTCTATATTCCCGTGGCGCTCTCAATGCTTTTCATAGCCGGCGCGCGGACCCGCCATATTCTTTTTATTATTCTTACCGGATTTCTGCTTGTCTTCCTGACCATGCTTCCGCCTTACGAAATCTATCTGGCAAAGCGGACTATCCCCGCCATGAGCCTTCTTACCGATAAAACTCTCGCGGCCTATCTTATCGCCGCGGTAGGCTTTATCTGCGCCCTGGCGCTGACAGGGTATTTTCTTATAAAAAAAACCTATTTCTACTGGCTGGCGTTTTTTTCCATGATACTCACCCTCGCGCTTGCCGGTTCGTTTGTTTTTCGCGGAGCGCTGAAAGAATATCAAATCATGCGCCTTATTGTTTTTCTGGACCCGAATGTAGACCCGCGCGGAGCGGGATGGAACATCATACAGTCGGTAACGGCCGTCGGCTCCGGCGGCCTGTGGGGCAAGGGCTTTCTGAAAGGAACACAGAGCCATTACCGCTACATTCCCCAGCAGAGTACGGATTTCATTTTTTCCATTTTGTCGGAAGAATGGGGCTTCGCGGGCGTGACTCTGGTGTTCGCGCTTTTCCTCATTATCATTATACGAGGCATATTCATCATACGTACGACAAAAGACGGTTTCGCGGCCATAGCCTCCACGGGAATTATCATGATGATTTTTTTTCATTTCGCCGTCAACGTGGGCATGGCCATAAGCCTTATGCCGGTAACGGGCATCCCCCTGTTTTTTCTGTCCTACGGCGGATCCTCCCTGTGGTCGGTTTTGATAAGCATAGGACTGCTTATGAGCTTTTATCTGCGCCGCTTCAAAATATAGAAAATTATGCGCAATCTGTCTGAAAAATTAACCGCGGTTCTCCGCGGGGTGGAAAATCCCGCCCGGTATACAGGAGGGGAGTTCGGCCTCATCCGCAAAGAAGAGGCGGCCCTGCGCTGCGCCGTCTGTTTTCCCGATCTGTATGAAATCGGCATGTCCAATCAGGCCATAGCCATTCTCTACGGCATGCTCAACGGCATTGAAAATATTTCCTGCGAGCGCGTTTTCTGTCCCGCAGAGGATTTTGAAAACGAACTAAAAAAAGCGGGGATTCTCCTGTACGGACTGGAAACCGGGCGGCCGCTTTCGTCTTTTGACATAGTCGCGTTTACTGTAGGCTATGAACTGACGGCTGCAAATATTCTTACCATGCTCGACAGGGGCGGCGTCCCCCTGCGCGCAGGTCACAGGTCAGGCGCGGACCCCATAGTTATAGCCGGCGGCCCCGCGATAACAAACCCGCTTCCTTTTGCCGCTATTTTTGACGCCGTTTACATAGGAGACGCCGAGGCGGAGTTCCGCGGCATCGCGGAGGACCTGGCTGCAATGAAAAAAAAAGGCGCTTCTCGGCAGGACCTGCTTGAACGCATCAGGGACTCGGCTTCTTTCTGGTACGCAGGGCGCGCAAACCCCGCGAGGCGGTCGGTCTGGATGAGCTTTCCCTGTTCCGCTTCGTATGCTGTGGCAGGTCCCGTACCCAGCCTGAGGACGGTGCAGGATCGCGGCGTTATTGAAATCATGCGCGGCTGTCCCCACGAGTGCAGGTTTTGTCACGCTTCTGTGTATTATAAACCGTTTCGTATGAAAAAACGTGAGAAAATTTATGAGGAAGTCTACAATTTAATACATAAATGCGGGTATAGGGAGATAACTCTCTCGTCTTTAAGCAGCGGAGACTATGCCGGCATAGCGCGTCTTGTCAATAACCTGAATTGCCTGCACGGCAAAGAACGGGTTTCCTTTTCCCTGCCCAGCCTGCATCTTGAATCTTTGGGTCTTCAGGTTTTGTCGGAAATTTCCGCGGTACGCAGGAGCGGCCTGACTTTTGCCGTTGAGACGCCGCGGCCCGAATTCCAGATGAGCCTCAACAAAGAAGCGTCCCGTGAAAAGATACTAGCGATACTCCGCGAAGCAAAACAGCAGGGCTGGAAACTCGCCAAGTTTTACTTTATGACCGGACTGCCTTTTTACGAAGACCGCGGCGAGGAAGCTCAAGATATAATAGACTTTGTGCGCTCGGTTTACGCGGAAACCCGGATAAGCCTGAATATCAATATAGGGACGTTTATTCCCAAACCGCATACGCCGTATCAGCGGGCGGCCCAGCTTGACGAAAACCAGTCCCGCGAAAGCGCGCGCCGGATTAAAAACGGCCTTACCTCGGGCGCCATCAAAGTTGGGTATCACGCCCCGTTTCAAAGTTACCTTGAAGGCGTCTTTTCACGGGGCGACGAAAGGGTAGGGGAGCTTCTCTTTGAGGCCTGGGGCAGCGGCGCCCGCTTTGACGCGTGGGAGGACCGCTCCCATCCCGAAG
>JAISQU010000296.1 GCA_031274005.1 Spirochaetales bacterium | reverse complement strand
GTTCTGACGCAATCACGGAACAAACAAAAGATGCTTTTGTTTGTTCCGCTTTTAGTATCACACGCTTTCGCGTGCGTTTATCGGGGCGTGCTTTGACGCCTTGTTATCACAAACACGCTTGCGCGTGCATTTGTTTGGGCATGCTTCAATCCCTTGCGCGCCCGGGGCAGACTGTTGCGAAAACTCGTGGAGGATACATAAAAAATACCCGACGATAGAATTTTTATGCAGAATACGATGAGAATTTCGCGTTCAACTGCATAAATATACGAAAAAGGGCTATGCTTTTCTAGTTTTCGGACAGCCTGGGGGGGGGGAGTAAGTGCCGATGCCCTGCCGGTTATGCGCCACGCCTTGACAAATTCGCAAAAGAATATACAATATTTAAAATTAGTACAATCCCTTGACTTGAAAGTTGAATATGTATATGTTTTAAATGATTGGTTCAAAAAGCCTGAATATAAAGATGTCTTAAATTATATAAATTCGGTAAATTGTCATTATAAATTTAACGAATTACCCTTGGCCTGGTTAGGTCTGCCGACAGAGGCTAAGCAATGACAGTACAACAACATCTTGATTTAGTAGAAAAAACATTAGATGCCGGTAGCGTATTCTCAAAAATAATAACCAATCATTTGCATGGATTTCCACTATATTATAATTCAGAAAAGGCCGCATTATATAATGAAGATTGTTTATCAATATTAAAGGCTTTACCGGAAAATTGTATAGATATGATTTTCGCCGATCCCCCGTATTTTCTTTCAAATAATGGTTTCACCTGCCAGGGCGGTAAAATGGTATCAGTGAACAAGGGTAAATGGGATAAAAGTAAAGGATTTGAGAATGATCTTGCTTTTCATAATTTATGGATTTCAGAATGTAAACGTGTTTTAAAACCGGAAGGAACAATTTGGATCAGCGGAACGTATCATAGTATTTATGCATGCGGCTATATTTTACAGGCTAATGGTTATCATATATTAAATGACATTTGTTGGTTTAAACCAAACGCATCCCCTAATTTAAGTTGCCGTTTTTTTACAGCTTCACATGAAACACTATTATGGGCAAGGAAAGATGAGAAAGCAAAACATACTTTTAATTATGGAAAAATGAAAAACGGGGATTATCCGGAGGATAAAATTAAACAGCCTAATTTACAAATGCGATCTGTTTGGTCTATTGCTTTAACTAAACCGTCAGAAAAACAATATGGAAAACATCCAACGCAAAAACCTTATGATTTACTGAAACGTATTGTTCTTGCATCTACAAATGAAGGAGATATTGTTTTAGATCCATTTTGCGGCAGCGGAACAACAGGTGTGGCTTGTCAAAATTTTGCCAATAGATATTTTATAGGCGTGGAAGTTGAAACCGAGTATTGCGAATTAAGTAAAAATAGATTGTCGTAAAGCGCGGCGCATAAGCTGCCCTTACAGCATAATCATGCCCAGAATAGCCGACAGAATCACCGCGGGGATGGGCTTCAGCCTGAACTTTTTTGTCTCGATAAGAATAATGCAAAAAATAACCGCGGCGGGAATACGCACATCGACAAAACCCAGGCGCAGAACCTCCCCCGGCAGAATACCAAAGCCCTTCCATTCGGGAAAAGGCGCGAGAAAAGACATGCGCGAAAAGAAAATCACAGCTGCACAGATGAGCCCCACAGTGGCCGGCCGTATTCCCTCCAGAACAGAGTTTATAACCATGCTTTGCTTAAACTTTTGCAGAAAATGCGTCACCAGAATAACAAGAATAAAGGACGGCAGACACACGCCCAGAGTCGCCGCCGCCGAACCAAAAACACCGGCCACCCGAAAACCAATATAGGTCGCCGCGTTTACGGCAATGGGGCCGGGCGTCATCTGCGAAATGGCGACAATATCGGCAAACTCCCGCGCCGGCAGCCAGCCGTGGGAGGCGATCTCAGCCCGCATCATGGGAACCATGGCGTAGCCGCCGCCGTAACTGAAAAGCCCTATCTTGAAAAAAGACCACACAAGCTGCACTATTGTCATAACTTTTTCGCCTTCAGAATTCCGTATATAACGAAGCCCGAGAGGGCGCTCGCCAGAATGACAAGAATCGCGTTGATGTCAAAAACAACCAGAGCCAGAAAAGACAGGGCCCCAAGAACCCAGGCGGGGGGATTACGCAGAACAGACTTTCCCAGTTTGATGGCCGCGAGAAGAATCATCGCCGTCACCCCGGCGCGGACACCGGAAAAAGCCTTCTGAATCCATTGATTGTTCTGCATATTCACAAGAAATACGGCGATAAGCAGAATGCTCACAAAAGAAGGAATAATCATTCCCGCCGCGGCCATAAGAGACCCGCGGATTCCCCCGATTTTATAGCCTATGCAAATCGACGTATTGATGGCTATGACCCCCGGCAGGGACTGGGCGACGGCGAAAACATCCACGATTTCCTCCTGCGTTACCCAGCCGCGGACATCCACAAACTCCCTTTCAATAAGCGGCAGCATGGCATAGCCGCCGCCTATGGTAAAAGCGCCGATTTTGAAAAAAGACACAAACATAGTCAGTAAATCGCGCGCTTTGACAGTTTCCGGTCTTGCCATACGACTGCGCGCTTATTTTATTATGGTAATCTGCACATCGCAGACGTTCGTATTGGTCGGGCCCGTTTTACACAGAAAGCCAATCTTGTCAAAATAATTGTAGGAATCGTTGGCCGCAAGGTAATCCTGAATCGAAAGCCCCGCCTTTTTTCCCGCGGCAAGTACATCCGTATCGGCAAAAGCGCCGGCCGCGTCCGTGGGCCCGTCGTTGCCGTCCGTGGAAGCCGCCAGAAACCAGATGCCTTCGGAGCCTTCCGGGTTCGCCTCAATCTCCGACAGAAAAGACAGAGCCATTTCCTGGTTTCTGCCGCCCTTGCCGGAGCCTTTCAGCGTTACCGTTGTTTCACCGCCGGCAATGACGCAGGCGGGCTTTTTGACCGCGAGTTCGTGCTTCAAAACATCGCGGGCTATCCCTATGTAAAAGCGCGCGGCTTCCCGCGCCTCGCCGGTTATCTCGGAAGACAGAACAAGAGTAGCATAGCCCAGATCCTTCGCCGTACGTTCGGCGGCAAGAAGCGCGCCGTAGTTTGAGCCAATCAGAATGTTTTTTACCTTGTCAAAAGCAGGGTCGCCCTTCTTGGGAGTTTCCGGCAGCCTGCCATCCGCCCCCATTTGCAGAACCTTCCAGGCAAGAGGCGGAAGTTTTGAAGCTATGTCGAACTTTTTGATAAGGCGGATAGCCTCCTCGTATGTGGAGTTGTCCGGCACAGCCAAACCCGATGCAATGGAATCGAGCCTGTCGCCCACCACATCGGACAGAATCAAATTGACCGATTCCGCCGGCTGGGAAAGCCGGGCAAGCCTGCCCCCCTTGATGCCCGACAAGTGTTTGCGGATGCAGTTTATCTCCTGAATATTCGCCCCGCAGGCAAGAAGAGCCTTTGTCGCGGCCTGCTTGTCTTCCAGGCTCAGCGCGTGGCGGCCCTCATCGTCATCCCAGGCGTAGGGAAAACTCAAAAGAGCCGACCCGCCGCCGGAAATCAGGTTGAAAATCAGGGTCTCCTTGTCAGCCTCTTCGCACAGCCGCGCAATCGCCCTGCCCGCCTCCACGGAACCCGCGTCGGGAACAGGATGACCCGCCGGAATCATCCTGACGCGCTCAAGTTTTTCCGTATGACCCGGTTTGACCGCGATAAGCCCCTCGCAAATGCGGCTGCCCAGAATCTCCTCCACAGCCAAAGCCATCTTCGCCGTCGCCTTCCCTGCGCCCAGAACCAGAATACGCTTGTATTTCGTCAAATCCCAGCTCAGGGTTCCGGCGTCGGTTTTGATGGATAAAGCGTTCCCGCTGATTGTCATGCGGTCTTTTATCATCATGTAGGGGTCAACCCTGCGCAATGAAGCCTGAAAAATGCCGGACAAATCCCTGCGAACATCTGTATTCATTTCTTTAACTCCTTTGCAAGCATATCGCGAGCCTTTTTCAAATTCCCGTGGATACCCACAAGGCTTGTATACATCGCCGCTTTTTCAAAAAATTTCACCGACTCGGCCGCGTTCTTTTTGATATTCATCTCAAGCGCGCCCAAATTGTTCCACGCCTGGAAATTACAGGGATCCAGAGCCACCGATTCTTTCAGCAAATCATAGCCCCCGTCAAAATCCTTCTCCGCCATTTTTTTGTTTCCCGCTTTCAAAAGGCTGTAACTCCTCATCGCCTTTTCAAAAACCGGCTCGTTTTCGCACTGCGCAA
This sequence comes from Spirochaetales bacterium, assembly GCA_031274005.1. Lineage (GTDB taxonomy): Bacteria > Spirochaetota > Spirochaetia > DTKZ01 > DTKZ01 > JAISAF01. The sequence continues at coordinate 557 of JAISQU010000296.1, read as the reverse complement.
TCCTGTGCGTAATCTGCCGCTTGTCCCCCTCATGCTCGCACAGCGCAAGAGCCTTTTTATAATACTCCGCGCATTGTTCCCTCTTTCCCCAAATATAATACAAATCCCCCAGAGACTTGAAGCGCACAAAAGTATCGCCGTAACGCTCAAGTTCATTTAAAAAATATTTCTCCGCCTCCTCGTATCTCTCCCGTGCAAGGGCCACAAGAGCGAGGTTATGCCCCAGCCCGAACCTGTAAGGTTCAACCGCCTGAATCTTTTTAAAGTACTCCTCGGCCTTCTGATACTTCTGCATAATCAGATTGTTCAGCGCGGCTCGATGCCACCAGCGTACAAGGATGAAGGAAAATGGATTTTTCATAGCCTAAAGTATACCACACGAAGCGGAGCGCAGGCAATGCGTATGAGCGGCAAGGGGAATTCTTAGAACTTATCCTTGAGCTGGTTCCAAAATGAAAACCCTAATCATTCGCGCGCATTTTTGCTCGGCCCATAGCATTTGTATACGCCGGGGCTTTTTAGGGCCTCTTGCCCTGTTGCTGTTATTCATAAACACG
>JAISQU010000274.1 GCA_031274005.1 Spirochaetales bacterium | reverse complement strand
AGGTAATTTGTAAGATTTGAGATAAAAACAGGAAATACCACGGTTTTTCCTTCTTTTTCTTCCCTTTTTCGACTTCGCGGTTTATATTCCGCATGCTTATTTGTGGGTCAAGTTTAGCCTTCAGGGCAAGGAGAGTCATCTTCTGCCAAAAATACGGCGGAAAAATCTTTTTATCGCGCGCCACAGACGCGCCCAAAACGGAGGGTTGCGCAGCTTGTCAAGGCCGCCGTAGCCGTCTGCAAGTTCATCGGGCGAAAAATCCTTGCGCAGGACATTCTCGTCTATTTCCATTTCAAGTTTTTCAATGTCCCCGTCGCGGTCCAAAACCGTAACGGAAACAGTTTGCCACCCCAGAAGGCGGGCGGCTTCCAGGCGGCGGCGTCCCGCGATAAGTTCATTGGATTTATTGACGATGAGAGGGCTCAAAAGGCCGTATTTCTTCATGCTCTCCATCAGCGGCCCTACATCACCCAAATCTTTTCTAATACGTTTCCTGACTTTTATATCTTCAACCCGTATCTGCATGAGAGCCTCCTAATCAAGAAGCAGGGGATTCGATGATGAGTCATCGTATATGCTGCGGTCAAAGAACTCGTTTTCCTGAGAAAGATCGCCGCCCGACAGGATGGAAGTGTCTATGCGCAGCCCCCCCGCCGATGCCGACAGGGAATCCTGCAAAGGCAGTTCCTGAAGCTGAAGGCTGTCCATGATCCTTTGCAGCGTAATGGCGTCGCGGTCCTTTTCAAATTCTATAAAATCGTCTATGCGTTTTGGTTCCGTCCCGGCGATAAAAACTTCTTTTGATACCTTGCCCTCGTATCCTGGCGGCGGCAGCAGGCCGGACCGGGAGGTTACTGTTGCTTCCACAATGCCGTCGGGCCGGGGGAAAGTCCTTGGCTCCAGATTTGTGTGGATGAACTTCATGTATTTGCCCCAGACAGGCCCGGCGGCAAGAGCGCCGGTTTGGGAAACCCCCAAGCTGTTGCCGGGCTGGTCAAAACCGAACCAGACGGCGGTTGTATAGTAGGGAGAAAAACCCACAGTCCATATATCCGACCAGTTTTGAGTCGTTCCTGTTTTTCCTGCCATGGGCATGGTAAAGCCGTCCACAACGCGTTTGATATGTCCCAGGGTTCCCCATTCCACGGTTGACTGGAGCATATTCGTCATGATGTACGCCGCCTGAGGGCTTATAAGCTGAGCGCCCTGAGCTTTTCTGCGCTGCTCGTCACGCAGTTCTTTTTCCGGTTCAAGGATGATTCTTCCGTTTCTGTCTTCAATATAACGTATGCCGATGGGAACAACCTCTCTCCCCTGATTGGGAAAAGTGGCAAAGGCCCGCGCCATCTGAATGGGGGCAACGCTGATTATTCCCAGCCCTATGGGATATTTTCGGGGAAAAATCCTGGCTATCTGGTCGGGCGATGTAATGCCCAGAAGTTTTGAAGCGGTATTTATGGCGCCGTCAAAGCCTATCCTCTCCAGCACCCGCAGGGACGGGACATTCATTGACCGGGCCAGAGCCTCCCGGACAAGAACAGGCCCCTTCCACTCGCCCTTGTAGTTGTTCGGGGAATAGGCGGTTCCGTCATCGTTCCAGAAAACAACGGGGGAGTCGTAGATCATCGTCGAGGGAGTAATCTTGCGCGCTTCGACCGCCGCGGCGTAGTACAGGGGCTTGAAGGACGAGCCCGGCTGAACCTCCGCCTGTACGGCGCGGTTAAACTGATTGATGCTTTCAAAGCGGCTTCCGCCGACCATGGAAATAATGCGGCCCGAGGAGTTCTCTATTGCCACAAGAGCGCCCTCGACTGTTGTCCGCTGCGAGGTCTTTTTTTCCAGCGCGTAACCCATCTGGGCGTTGAACTTCATCTCGTCCATTCCGAAGAGCATGGAAGCAATATCAACAACGGGATTCAGGTTTTTCTGATAGATTTTCCGCGCGTTCTGTTTTTCCTTTGACCCGGCCACCCGCAGATTCCCTATATCGAAGGTAAGGGAAAGCATGTCGATGATGGGAACAAACTCCTGCTCGGCATAGACCATGCGCCGGTCCGAGTTTAAGCGGTAGGCCGCGTTGACCTCCGCCAGCCCCTGCTGCATCAGTTCGTCGGCCTTTGCCTGAAAATCCAGGTTCAGCGTGGTATGGACTATGTAGCCGTCTTTGTAAATATTGCGGGCGCCGTACAGCAGTTCGTCAAGCTGCTGGCGTACATATTCGCTAAAGTAAGGGGCCTTGTCCTCTCTTTCAAAGAATGCCGTAGATGAGCTTGAGCGGGTATAGTCGAAATTGTTCCAGTATTCCTCAAAGGACAGGTCCGCTCCCTGCTGTGTGGCGTAACCCAGTTCTACCATTTGATCGAGGAGTTTCTGCTGGATGATTTTGAGGCGGTTGGGGTATTTGAGCGGATTATAGCGGACCGAATTGGCAAGCTGTATGACCAGGGCCGCCGACTCGGCAAGGGTAATCTCGCGCGCGGAATGGCCAAAGTAAAAACGGCAGGCGGCCTCCACGCCGTAGACGCCCGAACCGAAGTACATCCTGTTCAGGTACTCTTCAAGAATTTCATACTTGGTATGACTCCTCTCAAGCTGAAACGCCCACCACAGTTCTATGATTTTGCGCTTTATGGAAATTTCCGACCTGTCCACCTCCGGACGCATGTTGCCGGCAAGCTGCTGGGTAATCGTGCTGCCCCCGGAAACATAATTTCCCGTGATATTGTTCCACAGCGCCCGGAAGGTTCCCCTGACGCTGAAACCCTTGTGTTGAAAAAAGTCGCGATCCTCCCGCGTAATCAGGGCGTAAAGCAGATGTTTTGGCAGTTCGTCTATCGAAACGATCTCGCGCTTTTCGTCGGAGAAAAACTCGGTAATAAGCCTGTCGTTCGCGTCAAGAATCTGGGAAGGCAGGGAGGGTTGATACTCGCCAACGTTTTCTATATTCTGAATATTGCGCGTTTCAGCCAGAGCAATGCCCAGGGTTATCCCCACCGCCGCGGCGCACAAAAAACATACCGCGAACACACACTGAATTATCAGGTTCTTTTTGTTGAGAAGTGCCATATAGTTATTATAAATGGATTTACAGCCTGCCGTCAAGGGACTTGCTCCCAAGCCAAAGGCTTGGGAGCAAGTCCTGACCGGAAATTGCGGGGAAAGCCACCAGTGCTCTTCAGGTGAAAAAACTATCAGCCTAAATGTATCGCAATTGCAATGCAATTGCACTTCCGGGTATGTCCTGCCCGCACATTTCCGTGATTGTGCCCTGCGCTGAATGCCTACAAAACAAGGAGTTCCTTTGGCGCTGATATGAAGTTGCGATACCCATCGCTTGTTACACACACAATATCTTCTATGCGTACGCCAAAACGGTTGGGCAGGTAGATACCCGGCTCAATACTGATGCATATCCCGGGACCGAGAGCCGCGCCGCAATACTCCGTGAAACGCGGCTCTTCATGAACTTCCAGGCCGACGCTGTGCCCCAGGCCGTGTCCGAAGTAATCCCCGTATCCTTTTTCAGCAATATATCCCCGCGCCGCGCGGTCAACATCCCTGCATAGAGCGCCGGGTTTGATACGTTCAAGCGCAAGTTTTTGCGCGTCCAATACAATTTGGTATATTGACCGCATCTCGTCCGTGGGGCTGCCGACAGCGACTGTACGCGTAAAATCCCCGCAGTACCCTTTATACCTACAGCCAAAATCAAATGTTACAAACTCGCCCGCCTGTATCTTTCGTTCAGTGGCCCGCTTATGGGGCATTGAACCATTGGGTCCGCTGGCTACAATGGGTATGAATGAAATGGGATAACCTTTTTTTGCAAAGCGATATTGTATTTCGCCGGAGAGATCCAACTCGCTGACGCCGGGCTTAACCAGAGGCAAAACATGTTCCAGCGCGTCCACAGAATAAGCGTTAGCTTGCGCTATGGCCTCAATTTCTTCGGCGTCTTTATACGCGCGCAGATCTTCAATAATGCCGGGACATGGTAGAAGATTAATCGGAAATTCTTTTTTTACCAGATTCAGCCATTCAACGGTTACATGATCGGATTCAAAACCAACACAGCGCGCGCCGGCTTCCCGCGCCGCCAGGGCGACGGAATCCCAAATACTTACAAACTGGTTGACGGGTAGTATGTCAAAATCCGGTGATTCGCTGCCGGCCATCTGCAGATACCGAAAATCTGTGAACAGCGCGCGGCGCTGCTCATGAATAAACAGCGCGGCGTTTGAACCTGTAAAACCGCTCAAATAACGCCGGTTTTCAGGAAAGCATACCAGCATGGCGTCAGCGCCGCGGGGCTGAATCCGTTCCAACAATCGCCGGCATCGTTCCATAAACATCGTTTTCCTCCGAATCGTTTTAGCATTTGCGTACGATTGACAAATTGCTTTTCGAGGGATATATTCTGCATTCAGGCAAAGCATGTAAGACATATAGATTTAATAGGCTTGAGAGGAACCAGTACCTTGATTACACTAAAGACACAGATAAAAACCGCGGAGAACGCTGAGATCGCAGAGGAAGAATGAAGAAACAAATGGTAAAAAAGCCCGTTTCCGCCTTGCATGTACTGTTTTCTCCTATTCTCTGCGTTCTTTGCGCTCTCTGCGGTTAGAATTCTTTTCTTATGATTTAGTGTAAGCAAGGTACTAGTCTACTATGTTTATAGAGAAAATATCAACTATACCGGCGGCGGGAGGATAATGTGATAAAACAGAGTACGCAGCGGGAGTTCCTGTGCCTGAACAGCCGCTTTTGACTATAGAGGGACTCACCATACAGTTTCATACCGCCGAAGGCGTTCATAAAGCCGTGCGGGATGTATCCCTTACCCTGAGCGAGGGGGAAACCCTGGGGCTTGTCGGCGAAAGCGGCAGCGGCAAAAGCGTAACGGCCCTTTCCCTTATGCGCCTTATTCCCAGCCCTCCCGGCCGGATTACATCGGGCCGGATTATTTTTAACGGACGCGAGATTTCCGCGCTTTCCGATACTGATGTATGCGCCATCCGGGGCAATGAAATTGCCATGATTTTTCAGGAACCCATGACATCCCTCAACCCCCTGCACACCTGCGGCGGGCAAATTATGGAACCCCTGCTGCTGCACACGCGCTGTTCAAAAAAAGTGGCCGAAACACGGGCGCTGGAACTTTTAACTATGGTGGACATCCCCGACCCCAAACGAAAATTACGGGAATATCCGCATCAGCTTTCGGGCGGCATGCGCCAGCGGGTCATGATAGCAATGGCCCTGGCCTGCAAACCCAAACTTTTGATTGCAGACGAACCTACCACGGCCCTCGATGTAACCATACAGGCGCAGATACTGGACATGATGAAAAATCTCCGGCGGGAAACAGGTTCTTCCATTATCATGATTACCCACGACCTGGGCCTCATCGCGGAAATGTGCGGCCGGGTAGCCGTGATGTACGCCGGCCAAATCGTTGAGATAAGCCCCCTGGCCGGCCTGTTTGAGAGGCCCTATCATCCTTATTCGGAGGGCCTGCTCCGGTCCATTCCGGCGATCAGCCTTGAACGCAAGCGCCTTTTTTCCATACCCGGCGCAGTGCCGAATCCTTTTGACCTGCCCGCGGGCTGCGCCTTTGCCCCCCGGTGCGGATATGCCCGCGGCTATTGCCGGGAAAACCCGCCGGAACTGGCCGCGGCGGGGGAAGAGCGCCAGGTCCGCTGCTGGTTTTGGAACGAGAGGGCCGGAGGATGAAAGATGTTTTACTGCGCGCCGAAGGGGTAAAACGCTACTTTCCTGTCAAAACCGGGGCTTTTTTTAAAAAAAGTTTTATCAAGGCTGTCGACGGCGTCAGCTTCGATATTTATCGGGGCAAAACCTTTGGCCTGGTGGGAGAAAGCGGCTGCGGAAAAAGCACCCTGGGGCGGGCTTTGCTGGCCCTGTACCCCCTCACGGGCGGAAAAATCTTTTTTGACGGGCAGGATATAGCGGCCTTCAACCCCGGCGAACTCAAAAACTTCCGCAAAAGAATACAGTTCATTTTTCAGGATCCAAGCGCGTCGCTTAATCCCCGCGCCACAATCGGAAACATCCTCCTGGAACCCTTTCGCATTCATAAGGCCGGCGGCCGCGCGGAACGCAAAGAGCGCATCCTTTTTCTCCTCAACAAGGTCGGGCTTTCGGAATACCACCTCTCGCGCTACCCTCACGAACTTTCCGGCGGGCAAAAACAGCGCGTGGGAGTCGCCCGCGCTCTGGCCCTGAACCCCGAACTGATAGTCTGCGATGAGGCGGTTTCCGCCTTGGATGTGTCAATTCAGGCGCAGGTCGTCAACCTTCTGGAGGACTTGCAGCGGGAATTTTCCCTTACCTATGTATTTATCTCCCACAACCTGAATCTGGTACATCATGTGAGCAGCCGCGTTTGCGTAATGTACCTCGGCAAAATTGTGGAATTAGGCGCTCACGATACTATTTACGCGCACACGCTGCACCCCTACACAAAAGCCCTGATGTCGGCGATACCGGGAACCCCGGCCTCTTCCGGCCGCGTCATCCTGAAAGGGGATGTGCCGTCGCCCCTGAATCCCCCCGCGGGCTGCCGTTTTCATACGCGATGCCCCCTCGCGCGGGAAATCTGCCGGGAACATGAACCCGCTCTTACACACGCGGAGGCCGGTCATTACGTCGCCTGCCATCTGTACGGATAAAAACTTCGGGCAGGAATTCGGGCGCATCCCCGCCTGCGGCGGGGCCGGGCTATACGCTCCAATTCCTCGGTCCGCCCTATGGCGGCCCTGCGGGATTTCCGCTTCTATCCCTTGCGCGGCCCACGGGCTTCCGGTGATTTTGCACAGAAAAAAATATTGCGCCCCGCGGGGCCTTGTATTTTTTTTTGAAATGCGATAGTTTGTATTACATAGTAAAGGTTTATGGCATGACCGGCACAAAAGACCGCTTACACAGTTATTTTTCCCCTGCGGCAGGGCATGGTAATCGGCCTTACAGCCGG
>JAISQU010000232.1 GCA_031274005.1 Spirochaetales bacterium | reverse complement strand
TGTTTGCAATATATGCGTTATCGGTTAAGGACGCTACATAAGCGGCTCCTCCGGCTTCGTCAAGTTTTCCGGCGGATTGCAGGTAATGGGTCAGGGTTAAAATGTCCGGGGTTACCCCTTCCTTAACCATGTCGGAAATAGCGGTGAAAATGATTTGATCCCGCCGGTATTCAAACATTTCCGCTGAAACTTCGGGAGGTATCCTGGCGCCCTGTAAGAGCGCTCCCAGGAACGGCCCGGCCATGGAGCTTTCAGGCAGGCGCATTATTCGCTCCCTCTCGTTCCCGTATGTTTTCCGTGGTTGAAAAGGTAATGTCCGTTATCCGCCCGTCATGGATTTTTAGGGTAACGCTTGTCGTACCGTACCGCAGGCCGGCAGCGTTTTCCGTAAGCCGGGCAACGATAGCGGCCAGGCGGTCGTCGGTCCGGGGCCTTGTCTGTTTGTCCACGGCTTACCGCGCCTTTACAGCCTTTCCGTTTTTCGGTTTCGCGTTTTGCTCAAGCCACCTTTCAATATCCACCGGGCGGTAAAATATCCGGCCCCGGACCGTTACGCGGGGGAGATCGCCCAGGCGGTCAAGCGTGGTAGTGCAAATGCCGATATACGCAGCGGCCTTTTTTCTGGTTAAAATTGCGGGGGTTATCTGTTCCGTCATTGTCATTACTCCTATACCGTGATAGTTTTTTTCAATTCACGGCATAAGACAATAATAGAGATTGTTTCATTATCAACAATTGGACCAATTAATACAAAAAATAAAACAAAATAAACAGAAATAAACTAATGAGAAAAAATATGTCTCATTAGTGTCAATTCAGTCCACCTTTTCGTTAAAAAAAACTTTTAAAGTTTCATAAATTTTTTCTGAATCTTTATAGCCTGATTGTTTGACTGATTCCAAATATCTTCTTGCGCGGTCCAGTTTGAGTATTTTCCATATCCGGATAAAATCAGCCGATTTTGCCGGCGCATCTCCGTTGCCGTTTTTGTTTGCCAGATGTTTTAACTGGTTTGCTGTAACAGGCTTTCCCCGGCAAGTGAAAGAACATGCTATCGTCTGCCAAAATCCCCAGGGAGTTTTTTTGAATTGCGTCTTGAAGATTTCCGCCAGACTTGTTTTGCTGGCGTTCCAGTTATACCGGCCGGATTTGTCTATTATGCCAGCCGCGATTAAGGCTTCGACATCTTTTTTTAAGCCATCATGCACGTAAAGGTAATTATCAAAATCCTTAGTCAAAGACTGCCTCCGGTATCAAAACCCCGAATGTCTCTTTTTGCGCCTGCTGTATCCGTTCCCGGTCGCCGGCAAGAACATGGTCTGAATAATGCGCGATCATGATCGGGCTTTTATGCCCCGTCTGCTTTTGTAAAAGTTTTTCGTCAATTCGCGGTCGCATGTACGAGGTGAAAAAATGCCGCCAGCCGTGGAAGGTGTGGGCCTTCGCGGTTTCCCTGCTCATGCCGGTTTCAACCAGGGCGTCGCGGAGGTCATCAAGCAAAAGCCGTTCCTCAAGCGGCTTATCCGCTTTCAGGGCCGCCCAGAAAACAAATGAATCCATGCCCGCGCCGTGCGGGTTTTTCGCGGATAGGTTTAACAGGTCTTGGATAACGCCGGGGAAGGGAAGCTCAACCCTCCAGGATTCGTTATTTTTTGGGGTCTTTAATCCGTCCCGGCAATTCCAGGAATGACGAATATAAAGGCAATCCCGCCCCATATCCTGTACCCTTAATCCCTGTATTTCCCCGGCCCGTAAGCCCGTAATCGCCGCAAGCAAATTCGCAAGCCTAGTTCTGTCATCCTTCCAGTCTACCCGGAAGACTGCCGCCGCCTGTTCAGGGCTTAATATCTGGCGTTCCTTCGGCTTGCCGGAAAACCATGTAATCCCATGGGTTACATCCCGGTCTATCATTTCTTTGGAATGAGCCCATTTCAAGGCTATAGTCCCGGCTTTTATAATGTGATTTTTCCGTGCCGCCGACAGTTTTTTATCATCAAGATTGTCTATAAATGCTTCTATGTCTTGCCGGGTAATGTCCCCCAATAACCGCCCTTTGAAAAAGGGCCGCCAATAGCCGTTAACCGCCCCGGATTGCACCTTGCAATAGTACCGGTGTATCCCATGGTTTTTCCGTAATTTTTCTTTGACATAAGGGGATGCTTCGTAATCCCAAAAGGTTGAAAGGAAGCCGGTAAAATCTACTGCCTGTTTGCTCTCCGAAAGCACATAGGTTTTAAGCAGTCCCCGCCTGAATAATTCCTTACAGATATATTCGGCATCTGCTGGAGCTAATTCCGCCTCTTTGGCCATATTTCGGAGGGTGTACTTTTTGAAGGGAACCGCTTCCCCCTTCCAGGGTATGCCTTCTCTTATCCACTGAAACGCCGTTGTGATTGCCGCCGCCTCCGTTTCCTGTTTTGTACTGACCGCGGGAAGATATTCTCCGGTTTTCTCATTCTTGAACTTTACCGAATAGAACCGCCGCCCGGAACGCTTGAATACCGAAAAAGGTAGATGTTTCATGTCCCTAATCCTTGCAAATAGCATTGAAAGCGGGTTAGGTGCCACTTTATGTGCCATTTTTGTTATACGCAATGATTAAGAACGCCCGTTGTCGGGTAGTCCTGTTCGTAATTCCTTACTACGTAAAGACTTAGAACTTTGGAGGATAGGGGATTCGAACCCCTGGCCTATAGATTGCGAACCTATCGCTCTACCAACTGAGCTAATCCCCCGAAGGTTCTTTTACTATACAGGAAAAAATGTACTTTGACAAGCCGCTAATACGGGCCGGGGTGCACCAATTTTTTCCGTGCAAAACCAGCGGAAGCCCCTGGGCCGCGCCAGGGATTGCAGCGTAAATCCTTTTGGCATAGCCAAAAGATTGAAGCGGAAAGCCGGCGTACAGCCTACCTAAAGGCAGGCTGCCGGGGTATAACGGCAGGGGCTTTTGTATACGCCGGGCCGTTTTGCCTCGTTTGGCAAGCACACGGCTTCGCCGTGCGATTTCCTGGCCCGGTTTTTTGCTTCGCAAAAAAGGCGCACGGAAAAAATTGGTGCACCCTACGGGCCCGAGTACAACATTTTTTCGGGCCTGCGTACACCTTGAGCAGTACCCTCTTGCGGTGGTACAGTGAACTCCTATGGAAAACCTTAAACGCACAGTCACCTGCGGAGAACTGAAAGCCTCCGACACGGGAAAAATCGTCATCCTCAACGGCTGGGTGCACCGGAAACGGGACCACGGAGGAATCAGTTTTATCAACATGCGCGACCACAGCGGTATTACCCAGGTTGTGGTGGACGAAACCGCCGAAGAGTCCTTCAAGGCAATCGCGGAGGGCCTCAAATATGAGTACTGCATTGCCGTACAGGGAACTGTGCGCACACGTCCGCCCGAAATGGTCAACCCCGATATGCCCACAGGGGAGATCGAAGTCTCCGCGTCGCTGATTGCCGTTCTTTCGGCCTGCGACACGCTTCCTTTTATGATTGACCAGCGAAGCGACGCGCGCGACGATCTGCGCCTCCAGTACCGTTACCTCGACCTGCGCTCGTTCTCCATGCAGAAGAATATACGCATACGCGGCGAGGCCATGTTCCGCGCGCGCGAATATCTGCGGCAGGAGGGGTTCTGCGAAATTGAAACGCCTACGCTCATCCGTTCGACGCCGGAAGGGGCTCGGGATTTTCTGGTGCCTTCACGCATACACGCGGGGAAATTTTACGCCCTGCCTCAGAGTCCCCAGCTCTACAAACAGCTTCTTATGGTGTCGGGCTTTGACAGGTATTTTCAGATTGCCCGCTGCTACAGGGATGAAGATGCGCGGGGCGACCGCCAGCTTGAGTTTACCCAGATCGATATGGAAATGAGTTTTGTTTCAAAAGACGATGTCTTTCGTGTTACCGAAGGAATGCTGGTTCACATGTTCCGCCGCACCCTAGGCGTGGAGCTTCCCGCGGCCTTTCCCCGCATTTCATGGGAAGAGGCGATGGACAGCTATGGTTCGGACAAGCCCGACCTGCGTTTTGACTTAAAGCTGCGGGATTTTGCGCCCTATGTCGAAGCCGGTTCCTTCAGCGTTTTCAAAGATGTTCTTGCGCAGGGCGGGGCCGTCAAGGTTCTTGTCGCGCCGGGCTGCGCGGGATATTCACGCAAGCAGATTACCGGGCTTGAGGAAGTTGCAAAAACCTACAAGGCCCAGGGTTTGGCCTGGGCAAAAGTTACGGCAGGCGGACTGGAAGGCGGGGTCGCGAAATTTTACGAAGCGTCCGCCGCGCAGATTACGCGGGATCTGGAGGCGAGGGAAGGCGACCTTCTTCTTTTTGTGGGCGCGCCGAAAAATATCGCCCGCCTCAGCCTGGGCGCGGTACGCTCACGGCTGGGAAAAGACCTGGGGCTGGCGAAGCAGGACGAATTCAAGTTCGCCTGGATAGTGGACTTTCCCCTCTTTGAATGGAACGAGGATGAAAAAAAGTGGGACGCCGCCCACCACATGTTCAGCATGCCCCAGGAAAAATACCTCTCGACGCTGGAACAGAATCCCGGCGAAGTCAAGGGCGATATGTACGACCTTGTGTGCAACGGCTGCGAAATGGCTTCCGGCTCCATCCGCATCCACGACCCGGAAATCCAGAAGCGCATTTTTGCCATCGCCGGCTACAGCCTGCAGGACGCCGAGCAGCGTTTCGGCTTTCTCCTTAACGCCTTCCGCTACGGGCCGCCTCCCCACGGGGGAATAGCCCCCGGTTTTGACAGGCTCGTTATGCTGATGTGCGGCGAAACCACGATACGGGATGTTATCGCTTTTCCCAAAAATACTGTCGGCGTTTCCCCCATGGACGAAGCCCCTTCGGACGTGGAGCAGAAACAACTTGACGAGCTGCGTCTGAAAACCGTCACGGAGGAAGGGACGCAATCACGGAAATGTGCGGATGGGACATAACCATCACGGCAATTGCTGCGCAATTGCGTTGTAATCAGGAGCTTTGGTGACACGCTTAAAGCGTACTGGCAGCCTCTACCGCAATTTCCGGTGGCGATTTCCCCCGCCGATGCGGGGGAAATCGCCTGCTTGATTACACCGGCCTGTAAGCGGTATCCTGTTTTACATGAAAATTGGCTGCTGTACAGGAATGGAAAATTACGAGGAACTCTGCCGCGCAGGGTATGATTTTATTGAGCTTGCCGGCACGCAGATAATGGCAATGAGCGCTCAGGAACTTGAGGATGCGCGGCGGCGTATTGATTCCCGCGGCGTACCCTGCAATGGTTTTAACGGCTACTGCGCGGACAAACCGGCCATGGCCGGTCCGGGTTTTGACCTGCGCGCGGCCAAAAACTACGCGGAAGAAATATGCCGCCGCGGCAAAGCGCTGGGTATCCGCGTCATAGGACTCGGCGCCCCCCTTGCCCGCCGGCTCCCCGAAGGCTTTGACCCCGCCGCGGCCGCGCAGCAAATCCGCGAGTTTATACGCGTCACCGCGGAAGAAGGCGGTAAACAGGGAATAACCTTTTTGCTCGAGGCGCTCAACTCCCACATCTGTACGCTCCTGGTTCATACGCGGGAAGCCCTGGACATCGTAAAAAGCCTCAATATGCCCTGCCTGCGCATGGTACTGGATTTTCATCACCTGAGGCGCTGCGGCGAAGACGCCGCGGATATCGCCTATGTTATGCCCTATGTAGCGCATCTTCATATTGACCACACCCTGCCGGACGGCAGCCGCCATCACCTGCGGGAAGAAGGAATCCCCTTTTACCGCAGGTGTCTCAACGCGGCGCGCGGCTGCGGCTATGACGGAACCCTGAGCATTGAACCCACGGTAACAGCCTCCTTCCGCGAAGAAGCCCCGGAAAGCCTGCACATCCTGCGAGCCATTCTTGACGGCCCGGCGGCTTGACGGCGGACGCCTTTTTTTCTTACCATACACAGTATGAAGATTTTACCCTTTATGCGGCGGCCCCTGCGCTATGAGTTCTATAACGCCGCGCTTATTATAATCCTGGTTAACACGGGCTTCTTTATCATTTTCGCGATTGGTTCCGGCCGCATGTCGGCCCGGCTTCTGGAAACCTTTGCCCTGATACCCGGCATGGTCCGCTCAGGTTCGCTGTGGCAGCTCATAACCTACATGTTTCTGCACTGGGACTTCTCGCATCTGCTCTTCAACATGCTGGGCCTCTTCTTTTTCGGCATCCAGATAGAACACCACATGGGAAGCCGGGAATTCCTTCTTTTCTATTTTGTATGCGGCTTTGCCGCCGGACTGTTTTCTTTTGCCGTATACACTCTTACAGGAACATACGCGGTTGTACTCATAGGCGCTTCCGGAGCGATCTACGGCGTACTTCTCGCCTTTGCCGCCTTCTTCCCCCGTGCGGAAATCTATGTGTTCGGCATTTTCCCCATACGGGCGCCCCTTCTTGTCATGATATACGCGGGCATCGAAATCTTTAACCAGGTTTTCGGAAGAGGCGGAAACGTCGCTCACCTGACTCACCTCGCGGGTCTTGCCGCCGCGTACGTGTACCTTCTTGTCCGTTACCGCATCAACGCGCTGCGGGTTTTTTTCGACAGATAGCCTGCGCCGGGTTTTCCGTTTCCCCGCCGTCTGACGGGGAAGCCGGGTTGCGGTTTTATTCGCAGGCGTTGGTTTAATAGCCCGGAGCTTGCTCTTGGGTAGTTCATTCCACTTTGAATTTTCCTACTTCGCTGACCAGCACGTCAATATTTTCCTTGTTCTCCACGCTGATAGTGTTTACCCGGTTCACCGCCGCATTGATCTGGTCCGTTTCGGCGGCCATTTCGTTCATCCCGCGGGTGATATCCGCCGTCGCCGACTCCAGGTTTTTGCTTTCCTGAATAACCTGCGTACTCCCCTCAAGCATCACCTCCGAGCTGCTCTTAACCATCTGCGTCGCCTCGTTCAACCGGCCGATTGCGTCCAGGATCTGCTTGCTCCCCGCTCCCTGCTCTTGCATGGCGGACCGGATGTTCTCCTCCTGCTGGGCTACGATTTTTACCCCGCTGTCAATAGCCTCAAACTTGTTAAGAACGCTTTTGGTAGACCTGCTGATTTTGTCAATGGAGTCTTTGATCTTTTTGAGTACGGTGCTGATAGTCTTGGACTGCTTGCCGGAATTTTCCGCCAGCTTCCGTATCTCGCCGGCTACAACGGCGAACCCCTTCCCCGTTTCCCCGGCGTGGGCCGCCTCAATGGCTGCGTTCATTGAAAGGAGGTTGGTCTGGCCGGCGATGTTTTCCATCACCGCGTTAATCTCTAAAAGCCCTTCGGATTCCTGGGCGATTTTCTGAATGTCCCCGGCTACTTCCTGCAGGCCGATACGCCCCACCTCAGAAGCCTCCGTCAGTTCCCTGACATTATCGGTGTTCTTGGCGAGCGTTTGGATTACCGACTGGATATTGGCGAGCATTTCCTCAATGGCGGCAGATGACT
>JAISQU010000223.1 GCA_031274005.1 Spirochaetales bacterium | reverse complement strand
CTATTGTCTTTTTCAGGGACAGGCCCTTTGAACGGTATTCGTTCAGAATTCATCCCGACAAAAAAAAGATCGCGATGATCCTCAAATGGGCACTGCCCATAGGACTTGAAAGCATACTGTTCTGTTTTCTTTCCATGGTAACATCCCGCATTGAAGCGTCGTTCGGGGCAAACGCCGTCGCGGCAAGCAAGGTCGGTTCCCAGGTTGAATCCCTCTCATGGCTCATAGGCGGCGGCTTCGGCTCCGCCCTTGTCGCTTTTATCGGACAGAACTACGGCGCCGGAAAGCAGGAACGCATACGGAAGGGGGTGAGGACCTCCGCCGCCGCGATGGCGGTATGGGGCGTCTTTGTAACGCTGTTTTTAATTTTCGCCGGCGGCTTTGTCTTTTCCCTTTTTCTCCCCGATCCCGAAATGGTAAAACTCGGCGTTCCCTATCTGCGTATTCTCGCGTTCTGCCAGCTTACCTTTAACCTCGAAGCGGTCGGCGCCGGCGCCTTTAAGGGAACGGGCCGCACCCTCCAGCCCTCACTGGTAAGCGTCGTCTCAAACATCATAAAGCCCATACTCGCCCTGTTTCTTTCCCGGACAAGCCTGGGCCTTTACGGCGTATGGATCGCCATATCCCTTACCGCCATACTGCGCGGCGTGTGGGTATGCGTGTGGTACATTGTTTCGTCAAGAAATCAACAGCACGACATTTAAAAGGAAGGGGGGGCCTGTTTCTATACAGCGGTGCGGTATAAACAGGCCGGCCTCCGGCCCCCCTACGGGCGCACTTCGTTGCGCCCTACCCCCCCCATGAAAATAACCACGGACGCCACGGACAGGAAGAATTTTAATCAGCAAGGTGACAGTCATCCCTGCGTTTCCTCTTTATCATCTTCTGGTGTTTCCGTGTTTGTTTCATTGGACACAGCCAATTTAGTTGAACCTATGGTATTGGTTTTTATTTCCTGTAAAACACCATTAAAAACATCCGCATTAACTCCGCGCAGTTTAATCCAGGCTTTTACACCGCTAATCAGATAATATAAAATCCATCCATGAAAAACAATATCCAATAATAAAGAAAAATCGAACTCTATGTTAAAAATAAGAAATAAAAGTACCAAACTATCGATACCAAAAAACAGTAATGCCACTAAAATAAAAACTCGTATATGCCTGGCAAGAATCCAAAAAACAAAATAGGGTATAATGATGACAAGCGCAATAATAAACCCAATTATCATAAAGACATTGCTTCCCGTCTCGGAATCAAAAGTTTTGCCCAGCTCAAAAACAAGTTGCGGTAAAGTTGCAGAAAATAAAAAACTAATATCAGCATTGAAAGCTGTTAAAAGTAAATTTGCCAGGGTAAAGGCAATAACTGCCAACAGATTATTTCTTGCCTTTGTAAATCTCAAAACCTGTTGCCTTATATCAATTTTATCCATCGTGTTTATTCTCCTCTTAATTTAACGTTTTCTTGCCGAATGATCTTTTCCAGTAATATTTTTTCTTCTTCTGTAAATTGTTTTTGACTTTGCTCATTGCTTAATGTACCATATGGATAAGACGTTTTACCATACCGTAAAATTCATAATAATAGAATGGGTTAATTGGTACTCCGTTTAGTATTTGGGGGGTAGGCCGGGACTTTAGGCCCGGCCGTAGGGCGGCCTGTCGGCGGTTTAAAGACCGCCTTGCATTTGAGCGTAAGTGGGGCTGTTATTGGGCCTAGGCCAAGAACCTGCTTACGCAGGGGAGGCATTAGTCAAAGCACACGCTATGCGTGCCTTCGTCGGCCCCCCTTCTTTGTTATTTCCCGACACAGAAGCGGCTGAACATTGTTTCGAGAATATCCGCGCTTGATACTTCGCCGGTGATCTCCCCCAGGCTGTTTACCGCTTCGCGGAGCAGGGGGGCGATGAGATCCAGTGGTTCGGCTTTGGCGGCAAGGGCGAGCGCTTCTTCCGTTCCGGCCAGGGCGGCGTCTATCAGCTCTTTTTGACGGAGGGCCGCGATGCCCGGAGAGGTTCCCCGCGCGGCCGCGCGTTCCTCTGAAGTTTCCAGGGCCGCGGATATGGCTTCCATCAGCGCGGGTATTCCTTCGCCGGTTTTGGCACTGACCGAAAGGGGCCGTAAAAAAACGCCGCCGGCGGAAAATTCGGCCGCGGCGGGAAGGGGAACCTTGTCGGCTTTGTTCCAGAGCGCCAGAACGGATGAAACTTTTGCGGCTGAGGCCTGGGTATACGCGCATAAAAGGTCCCAGTCTTCTCCGGTGATACCCGCGGTTCCGTCAATCACATAGAGGATCAGGTCCGCTTCGTCAAGCAGTTCCCGGCTGCGTTCCATGCCTATTTTTTCAACCTGATCCGCTTTGGAAACGCCGCGCATATTGCGGAGCCCGGCGGTATCCGCCAGCCGTATGGGGACGCCCTCCGCCGAGATCCACGCCTCTATCCAGTCCCGGGTGGTGCCGGGAATGTCGGTAACGATGGAACGTTCTTCCCTGATGAGCAGGTTGAAGAGCCTGGATTTCCCCGCGTTGGGCCGCCCGGCTATTACCGCGAGCGCCCCGTCCTGACGGAGTCTTTCCCGGCGCCAGGAAGCGGCGAGCGTTTTCAGCCGCGACAGGGCTTCTTCCGCGAGGGGGCGGCCGGGGAGCCGTCCTGTTTCCTCGTCACCGGCATGGTCTGTATCGGATACGCCGTCGTCCCCGGAATAATCCAGGAACAGTTCCGTCTCCGCAAGAACATTGACAAGCAATTCCTTGATGTCCCTGATTTCCTTTTCCAGCGCTCCCGAAAGCCTTTGTACCGCGTGAT
>JAISQU010000130.1 GCA_031274005.1 Spirochaetales bacterium | reverse complement strand
GCAGGGGTTTAGCCACGGCGCAGCCGGGGCCGGAGCGACAGCGCAGCCCCGAAAAGCCCGGTTTTTGCATGCAAAAATGCGCGCGAATGATTACGGTCTTCATTTTGGAACCGCCTCATTTGTTTTTTCATTCTTTCTCTGCGATCTCCGGTCCTTTGCGGTTTTTATCTGTATCTTTAGTCCAATCAAGATTATCCCGCGGAAGCCGGTTTTTTCTTTCTTTTTGCCTGCAGCCGCCTCCCAAAAAAGAGCAGCCCGAACAGCAGCCAGCCGAACAGGGACAGGGAAAAACTGCTGCGGATTGCCGTAACGATTACAACGCAGTACAGAAGGCGTTCCGCCGTGGTTATTTTTTGCTCCACAAAACCCTGCATCGCGATGGCCGCCGAATAGCAGACGATGGCCGCGGAGATCCAGGTAAACAGGGTTACCGCGTCAAAACCGAAATGCAGGTAATCGGAGTTCAGCACAAAGGTAAAGGGCAGCGCGAAACCCGCGATTCCCAGCTTCACGGCGCACAGGCCGACCTTCAGGGCGTTTTCCTCCGCTATGCCCGCGGCGGCGAAGGAGGCCACGGCTACCGGCGGGGTAATGGCGGATAGCGAGGCGAAATAGAGCAGAAACAAATGAGCCGGCAGCGGCGGAATGCCGATTTTAATCAGCGCGGGCGCGATGGCGGTTGCGCAGATAATATAGGACGCGGTTGTCGGCAGGCCCATGCCAAGAATTACGCAAATCAGCATGGAGAGCGCAAGGCTGAACAGGATGCTGAACGATCCCCACTGCATAATAAAGTCGGAGAACTTCAAGCCCAGGCCGGTCAGGGCAAACATACCGGTAACGATTCCCGAACAGGCGCAGGCGGCCACAACCTGCGGCAGGCTGCGTATGCCCAGCACGCATCCGTCCAGAATCCGCACGGGTCTCAGGCGGTCGTTTTTATCCAGAAAACCGCAGACGACTATCGCGATCATGGAGTAAATCGCCGCGAGCATGGGGGTTGTCTGCATAACAAGCAAAAAGAACAGGAGGAGCGCAAGCGGGCACAGCAGTTTAAAGCAGCCGCGCATGGCGTCCCTCAAAAGCGGCAGCTCTTTCCCGGACAAACCGTGAAGGCTGTATTTAACCGATTCTATATCAACAATTTTGAACAGGGTCAGGTAATACATCAGCGCGGGCAATAAGGCCGCCAGACACAGAACGCCGTAGGGCGTACCGGAAATATCGCTTAAAATAAAAGCCGCCGCGCCCATAATCGGCGGCATAATCTGGCCGCCCGTGGAGGCAACCGATTCCACCGCGCCGGCAAAACGCCTCGCGTAGCCCTGCCGCTTCATCAGCGGAATGGTAAACGCCCCGGTAGAAACAACATTGGCCACAGCGCTTCCTGAAATACTGCCAAAAAGACAACTGGCCACGATAGCCATTTTCGCGGGGCCTCCGCGCTTTCGTCCCGTAATGGCCATCGCGATATTCTGAAATATTTTATCGGCGCGGGACACGCTTAAAAACGCCGCGAACAGCAAAAACAGGTAGACGTTTGACGCCGAAACGCCTATGGGCGTTCCGAAAATACCCTGGTCGCTGAATATGGTGATAATAATACGCGAAATACCGTAGCCGCGGTGTCCCAAAATCCCCGGCAGGCCGCCGCCAAAAAAGGCATACAAAACGCTTATCACCGAAACAATGGGCAAAAACCAGCCGATTACCCTCCGCGCCGCCTCAAGAGTCAAAAGCGCGGTTACAACGCCCAGGGTAAAAAAATACGGCGTCAGCCGGCTGTTCTGCATCATCATGGAAAACTCATCATAATTCGTTATAACCGAAACCCCCACCAGGACGCTCAAAAGTATCAGCGCCCAATCCAGAACAAGAGCCTTTGAAGAACCCTGTTTTGTGGGCGTATACAGGAAAACCACGACAAGCCCAAGCGTTAGGTGCCAGGAAAAAAAGCGGATACTTTCCATCGGCATATAGGTAAACTGCCCGATATGAATAAAAGCCGTTACCACGCCCAAAAAGACGGAGAAATATTTCCGAAACGCTTCATAGGTAATTTTGCTCATGGTTCCATCCTTGATTAAAAAAGAGTCCCCGGACAAAATCCGGAGGACCCTTTTCCGCTTTTAAATTATTTATATTCAGGAGGAATAAGCCGCGCCGGAACATCCACGCCAACTTCTTTCAGATACCGGATAGTTCCCGCGTGCAGGGGAATATTAAACGCGAGGCTGTTTTTCGGCGTCATAAACTCGGCGCTCCTGTGTACCGCAATCATATCCTGCTGGTTTTCAAACAGGGTTTTTACAATCAAATAAACATGATCGGCAGGCACATCAGAGCTTGTTACCAGCATATTCCATTCCGACACCAGGGGCAGATCCTGCGTAAGCCCCTTGTAGGAACCGGCGGGCATCGCGTCGGCAACGTAAAAACTGTACTCGTCGGTCAGGGCTTTTTGCTCCGCCGGGGTAAGCCCGACAAAACTTAAATCCTTCGTGCTTTCCAGTTCCGCGATAGCCGCGAAAGGCGGATAGGAGAAAAGCAGGGCCGCGTCGATAATACCGTTCCCCAGCGCGGTTGCCGTGGCCGCGTGCCCGTCGTTGTGAATCTGCTTGGGCTTGATACCCTGATCGTCAAAAAATTTGCGGAAGATAGAATCCATCGCCATACCTTTGGAACCCAAACCGACAATTTTACCATTCAAATCCTTCAGGTTTTTTATGCCGGACGACCTCAGCGTATACAGCGTAAGCCACGAAGGATACAGAGGCGCCGCGCCGCGCAGTTTGTCGTGCTTCACCCCGTTCGTCCATGTTTCCTGGCCCACCAGGGCCTGCGCAAGCGACGAAGTCATTACAATGCCCAGCTCCGCGTCTCCGGTTTGCAGAAGGCCCGCGTTCGCGACGCCCCCGCCGGTTGTCTCCGAAGTAAACAGGAAATATTCGGGAAGCCGCCTGTTAATGGTCTGCGCAAGGCCGCCGCCAAGGAGATAAAAATTACCGCCCACCGAACCCGCCGCCAGGGAATACTTGTAAACCGACGAAGGCGGAGCTATCCTGCCATCCGAAGATCCGCCCCCGCCCTGCGCCGCGTTTCCGGAATCCTGGGAACCGCCGCAAAAAGCCGAACTTACGGCAATCAAAGCCGCGCACATCAAAATCACCATTTTTTTCATACTTGTTACTCCTTTGTCATTGTACATAATCTCCGCGCACAGCGGAATAATCAAAACGTTATCATAGTTATCCTATAAAATCAATAGTAATTATCGGGAATCATCGAAAATCGATCATTTTTTCCCGAGCGCTTACTTTACATATTTCAACGCGCTGTTTGCCGCAATCAGAAGCGGGTCATACACCGGCGCGACCGAAGGGGTGTACACCAGGTCCAGGCCGTTAAGCTGTGCTACCGTCATGCCCGCCGTAATCGCCGCGGCCAAAAGGTTTATCCTCCCGGCTATTGAAATGCCGCCGATCCCTGCCGCGCCCAAAAGCCTGCCGCCGGAACGCTCAAAAACCAGATTCAATTTAGCGTCAATGCCGCCGGGATAATAATTTGCCTTGTCCCCTTTTACGATGGACGCTTCCGCCGCGTCAAAGCCGGTCGCGCAAGCGGCTTCCAGGCTCATGCCCGTAACCGCGCAATAGAGATCGAAAAACTTAAAAGCCTGGGATAACAGGACGTCGTCAAACAGCGCACCCTCCCCGGCAATATTCGCTCCGGCCACGCGGCCCTGCTTGTTGGCGTTCGTACCCAGGGGGGCATACACAGGCCGGCCCGTAATCAGGCTGAACGTCTGTGCGCAGTCGCCGCAGGCCCAAACCGCCTCATCGCTTGTGCGCATCGCCCTGTCCACAACGATTGACTTTTTCAGTCCCAGGGAAAGGCCGCAATCCTCCGCGAGAGCCGTGTTAGGCGCAATGCCCGCTGCCAGTACGACAATATCCGCCGGAATTTCCTTGCCGTCAGACAGGCGCAGCGCGGAAACTTTTCCGCCGCGGGATAGAACCTCCGCCACAGCGGTTCCCGTCCGCAGGGCGACGCCGTTTTTCGCGAGGGCCTCCGTTACTTCGCGGGCATAGGCTTCGGGCAAAAAAGGCAAAAGCCGGGCTTGAAGCTCTATCATTGTGGTTTGAACACCGGCGCCGGTAAACTGCTCCGCAAGCTCAAGACCGACAGGCCCGGCCCCGACAACTGCTGCGTTTTTCACGCCCCCTTCAACGGCTTCGCGGATGCGGATTCCGTCTTCCACCGTGCGCAGGGTAAAAACATTCTCCGCCCGAACGCCGGGAATATCCGGCACAAGCGGGACAGCCCCCGTGGCTATAACCAGATAATCATAGCTTTCGCGCGACGCCTCTCCGGTTTTCAGATTGGTAACCAAAACCTGTTTCCGCGCCCGGTCGATTTTCGTAACCTCGTGACGGGTAAGCGCGCGGATACCCCGTTTGTCCCGCAAATCTTCTGCCGTAAGCGAAACAAGGTCTTCCGGTTTTTTGATAAGCCCGCCGATAAAATACGGCAGGCCGCAGGAACCGTAACTTACATAGCCGGTCTTTTCAAAAACAAGAACATCCAAATCCGGCAGGGAACGCTTCGCCTTCGACGCGGCGCTTAAACCCGCGGCCGTGCCTCCTATACAAATCAGCTTTTTTCCCATGCCGGCCCTACCGGATACCGTATTTTTCCACAACGCCCGTTTCGCGCAGCAGGGTTTTCAGTTCCTCGTAGTGGGGGCCCGCGTAATCCTGATAGGGTTTGCGCAGAGATCCTCCGGGCAATCCCAGAATATTGAGGGCGGCCTTTATAACAATCGGGTTCGACAAGCGGTACAATTCCTTAAGCAGGGGAACCCATTTAAAATATTCCGTCCGGCATTCCTGTACGACGCTCATATCGGTCCAGGGCCGGGAGTACTTCGCCGCCTCTTCGGGTATAATATTGCCCCCGATATTCGCGGTCCCGTTACCCCCGACAGCGAGGGTCGGGATAACAATCGAATATTTGGGGAAATCGCAGCACAGGATATTCAGCCTGTCCCCGCAGAGGCGTTTGACATCGACAAGCTGGCTTACATGGGGCATGGCTTCCTTGTCGGCCACAAAATTGGGATGCCGGTCAACCAGTTTCAGAATCGTTTCCGGATCGATATGCACGCCAAGCCGGGAAGGGTTATTGTAGATTCCGCAGGCAATACTAACCGCGGACATACAGCTATCCAGATGGGCAAAAGCCGATTCCTGGGGAACCAGCACATAGGGAGGCACGGTAAACACCACGCCGTCCGCGCCCTCGGCTTCGCAAAAACGCGCCAAATCAACAGCCCCTTCGGTTGCCGGCGCCGCGCAGCCGAAAAAAACAGGGATGCGCCCTTTTGTTATTTTGATAACGTTGCGAATAACATCTTTTTTTTCTTCGATGGAAAGCAGGGTTGTCTCTCCCGCCGAGCCAAGAACAAACAGCTCCGAGCTTCCGTACTGAATTTGCCTGTCAATAAGAAGGCGAAAAGCGCCAAAATCAATTTTGTTGTCAGCGGAAAACGGCGTGGGCATCGCGACCCAGGACCCAGTCGGCTTTATCATACATCACCTCTGAAAAAACTATGTTTAAGGAATGCTACCGGCTATTCTGTTATCTGTCAATCGGCCAGGGGAAGGGAACCGTGAGAAGAGTTTAAGAATCTGGGCGCCTTTTTTTACCGGCGAAACGCCGGTAAAAAAACCGGGCTATACGCTCCAATTCCTCGACCCGCCGCAAGCGGCGGGCCTGCGGGATTTCCGATCCTATCCCTGGCGCGGCCCGTGGGCTAACATATTGCCGTCCGGTTTAATATCTGGTGAGCGGAGGCGCTTATACCATAACGGTTTTGCTTATCCACGTCATAACAACTCAAAATCCCCCGTATATCCGCCGCATATCTGTCTGCCAAGGTCATCGTTGTTTCCTCCCCGGCTTTTCGGGAATGAGCTTCCCCTCCAGCATAAGGCGGTTGCATACCCGCCGCGCTTCGGTGCGCGTCCTCTCCCCGGTGGACTTGCCGCCCATCCTCCCGCCGTCCCCGTCATAGCGCTGGTAATGAACTACCCAAGAGCAAGCTCTTGGGTATCAGATTTTTCATACGAAAAATCTGTCGTTCATAAGCTTGCATTTTGGCGGATTTTGTGGTATATTATATCTCTGATGATCTAAAAAACACAAAGGAGAAGGCGCCTGAAAAGACACTCAAAATTGTTTGCGGTTTTTGCGGCCGCGGCGGTTCTGTTGCCGGCAAGCGCTGTGTCATTGGCGGCGGGAGGACAGGCGGACTCAGGCGGCGCTCAAACTTACGCGATTACGATGGGCACGCCCAGCAATCCCGAAGACAACTGCGTCAGGGCGTTTTTTTACTTTGAGGAGCTGGTCGAAAAAAACAGCAGAGGCAAACTCTCCGTCGATGTAAAGCATTCGGGTTATCTCGGTTCCCACCGGGATTACATGGAACAAATGAGAATGGGGAGCCTGCAGGCGGCGGAAGTCAACGTGGCGGTACTTTCCGCATTTGATCCAAAGTTTATGGCCTTTGATCTGCCCTATATTTCCAAGAGCGTCAGCCACCTTCAGGGCGTTCTGGACGGCGGCATGGGTAAACTGTTCGCCGACTCCCTGGAAGCCGCTGTCGGCGTAAAGATCCTCGGCTGGATGATCCGCAGTCCCCGGAACATGTACATCTCAACCCGGCCGGTTGTAAGCGCCAATGATTTTGAGGGGATGAGAGTTCGCATCATGGAAAGCCCCGTTATGACCAGAACCTTTACCCTGCTGGGAGCGGTTCCGGTTCCTCTTTCCGCCAACGAAAGGTATATGGCTCTTCAAACGAAGGTTGTCGACGCGGCGGAAAACTCCACATCTCTGGTTATTGCCCAGAAGGAATACGAGGTTACCAAGTATCTCTCCCGGACGGAGCATTTTATCTCCCCCAACATAATCGCCTTTGATTCCAAATTCTTTAACAACCTCCCCGCCGACTTGCAGAAAATCCTTGTTGAAGCCGGAGACGCCGCGGGCCGTTTCGCTACCAAACTTGACACGGAAAGCGAGGCCGGCGCCCTACAGGAACTTACCCGCCTGGGCATGATAGTCAACGACTGCCCGGATAAGTCATCCTTCATTCAGAAGGTATCTCCCATCTACGCGGAATACCGGGACAGAATCGGCGGCAGCATCATCAACGCTTTCACAAGATAAACCGCCGCCCGTTTGTATGGGCCGCCTTGAGAACAAAGCGGCTTTTTTTATAATACGGGCAGCGGCCTACACGGGATTTGCCGCCACGGCGTCCGTCCACAATTGCACGCTTTTCTTTAAAAGATCGGGAATGCTCAGGCTGTAGGGGCAGCGCGTTTTACACACGCCGCACTCAATGCAGTTCTTCGCCCGCTGGATATTGTCGTTCGCCATTTTATAGGCCCGTTCAAAAGGCATACGCTTTACCAGGCTTTTCACCGTCAAAACAGAACTGATGCTGATTTTCTGCGGACAGGGCTGGCAGTAATCGCAGCGGTGGCACCACTCGGGCCCGAACTCCCTGCGCTGCTCTTCTATCGTTTTTTTATCTTCGGCGGACAGAGTCTGTTTCGCGTTGACGATGTTCACTATCTGCCTCATCTCCTCTATGCGCTCAATGCCCGGATCGGGAACAAGATTGTCAAACTGTAAAAGATACTTAAACGAAAGTTCCGCGTTATCCAAAAGGCCGCCGCCCATGGGCTTCATCGCGATAAAGCCCATATCCAGTTCCTTCGCCAGCGGAATAGCCTCCTCCGCGGCCGTATCAATATAATTGATGGGAAGCTGAACCACGGCGAATTTCTCCGTCCGCATAATCTGCATCGCCAGCGGAACACTGTGACTCGAAAAAGCGGCAAAGCGCACCTTTCCCGCCTTGACGGCATCGAAAAGCCCCGCCGCGGCCCCATCCGGACCAAACACAGCCTTATGCCGTTCGGCGGAACCAACATTATGCAACTGGTAAATATCAACAAACTCAAGGCCAAGCCGCTTTAAAGTCAAATCAAGGTGCTCGTTAAAACTCTTTCTGTCATTTGCCGGAGACTTGGACGCGATGACGAGTTTATCGCGGGGCATACCTTTAATCGCCTCGCCGATCTTTTCCTCACTGTCATTGTAACCATGCGCGGTATCGATAAAGTTAATGTCCATATCGATAATTTCTCTGACAACGTTTACTGCTTCCGGTTTTGAAAGCCTCATAATGGGGATTCCACCGAAAGCGACCCTGCTAACCATAAGGCCGGTTTTGCCAAAACGTATTCTTTCCATGGGAGTAATATATCACGTTTTCGGCGGGGGTGTTAACACCCGGGCCCGGAAATTGCGGTGAATGTCACCAGGACACTTCAGGCTAAAAAACAAACAGCCTGAAAGCAACGCGCGCCCCGCGCGCAGTTCCGGTTATGCCCCTCTCCGCACATTTCCGTGATTGCGTGTCCGCCGACAGGCGGGCCGGGAATTGCGGGTGAAAGCCGCCGGCTCTGTTCAGGCGGTAAATCGCACGGTTCCGCGTTATCCGGCGGGTTCCTCCCGGAGCCGCTTGTTTACAGCATCAATATCAAAAAATTCCGGGTCGTAAGTTCCAAGCCATTCGGTCCAGTCAGCGCTGCTTTCAGCCTCAGGATTTTTGAGAGCTTCCATAACTTCATCATAACCGTACACGCCTCCGCAGTCCTCCGGCGGGCAGGCCCGTTCCCCTTTCAGGCACAGGGGATAGAGCCGGTCTTCCTGAGAGCACTGCTGCGCGGGAAGAATTTTCGAGACCAGAATCTGGTGATCCCAGTTATCGCCAAAGTCGTAGGTATACAAAAACCTCTGTTTCGCCTCAAGCCCGAGCCGCTCCAGGGTAACAGACTCATCCTCCGCGTCTTCGCCGAAGCCGCTGCGGTCATTGCTTAGATCGTCGCTGTAGGTCTCCTTTTCAATGGTGAATGAATGCAGATGGGCGTTATACCAGCCCATAGCGCGCTGAATAACATGATGAAAGTCCGCCAGCGAAAAATCGCCCGGAACCTGCACGCTTCTCCATATTTGTGGCCGGATTCCTTTAATTGAAATTTTGAAAACGAAAATGCTGTTCGGCCCCTTTGGCCGCGCCGCTTTTGCCGCCTGTTTCATGCCCGCCTCCTCTGTAGTTTGTATATCTGTATCTTTAGACTAACCGGGGTATTATATAGAATAGAGTTGAGAGAAACCCGGGCCCCTGGGTCTTCCGCGCCCTCGGATTGCCGGGCCCTGAAAATGAAGAGGCCAAAGACGGCCCCAAATTTCGGTCTTGCCCGAAATTTGTTATAGCGCGATTTCAGGCTGGTCACAATTTTGCCAGGCAAAATTGTTGCTTGCCCATGCAACCTGGGCAAAATCGCGCTCCGTCTTGGTTATACGCAGTGAATCTGCACAGCAGATTCACTGGTCCGATGTTCAGCACTACAGCGCCTTCGGCCCTTCGGGCTTTGTACACGACACGGGCCTTTTAGGGCCTCTTACCCTGATACCTGTATTCATAAACACGCTTCCGCATGCGTTTTCAGGGGCATGGCGCTTTGTTTCGATAGGTATGGATTGTAGTGGACGCTAACGCGCCTCCGAAATCCGCGCGAGGGATTGCAGCGGAAATCCTTTTTTGCCGCGGAACGCGGCAAAAAAGATTGGAGCGGAAAGCCCGGTTTTTTGCCCGCCTGCGGCGGGCAAAAAACGCGCCCAGCTTCTTATTCTTCCACTTCTCCCTGCTCCATTCTAACTTCTCACTACAATTTACCCGTTGAGCCTTTTTTCAATGGCGTCCAGTTCCGCGTAGAGTTCTTTGGGCAGCTTGTCGCCGAACTTGGGATAGTGGTTTTTGCGCACGTCGGCGATTTCCTTTTTCCAGCCCTCGGTATCGACGGAGCAGATTTCTTTCAGGGTTTCGGCGCTGACGCCCGCGGGCGCCTGAATCGTGCCGGGTTTGGGAAGGTTGCCGATGGCGGTTTCCACGTAGTTGTCCTTGTCGTCGCAGCGGTCGAAAATCCAGGCCAGAACGCGGCTGTTTTCGCCGTAGCCCGGCCACATAAACTTGCCGCCGGAGTCTTTGCGGAACCAGTTTACAAAGAAAATTTTCGGCAGCATGCCGGCCTTGCCTTCGGCCTCGGC
>JAISQU010000118.1 GCA_031274005.1 Spirochaetales bacterium | reverse complement strand
AAGCGATTGCCGTGGCGGTTATGCCGCCTCCGCACATTTCTGTGATTGCCTCCGCGTGCAGCGCGGGGAGAAAGTCCCGACCGGAAATGTGCGGTGAAAGCCACCAGGACTCTTTAGGCTTGCTACCAAAGCTCCTGAAAATAAGGGCAAGTGCGAAGCGATTGCCGTGGCGGTTATGCCGCTTCCGCACATTTCCGTGATTGCCTCCGCGTGCAGCGCGGAGAGAAAGTCCCGACCGGACAAAAACCTTTTTTGGCTCCCTCCGTTTCAGAAGTCCCTGCGGCTTACAATCCACGTACCTGCGAGAATTGCCACATGCCAGGACATCTCGGACAGCCACCCCAGCAGTCCGGGCTTCAGAAAATTGTTGACAATCAAACCCATCACAATGACGATGGCCCAGATGATAATAACGGCGATGTAAAAAACCGGCGCCAGGCTCCCGCCTATGGGGGCAAAGAGACTGATCACCAGGAAAATTCCCGCGACAAGCAGAATGACGGCGATAAGCAGCGACAGAACCTCATTGTTCCCGAAAAACCGCAAAACTTGAGACCCCCGGGAGTTATAACTTGTCAGGCCGTTTATTCCCAAAACGCCAAAATAGACCCCCAGGCTAATCTGTAGGAAAAAGAAAGGGCTAAATCCCCTCGACCTTCCCATACGTTCATCCTCCATGAAAACCGGATATGGTATTTATAATATACTCACCTTGCGCGCGGTTTTCATAATAGAGTTATTCAGAAGCTCAGGTTTCCGAATAACTCTATGTAAAGGATTCAGCGCCTTTCAAAATTCTGATAGCCTCCGCCGGGTCTTCGGCGTCCACCACGGCGTGCCCGCCCACCAGAACCGTAGCCCCCGCGCTGCGTATATCCGCGGCGTTTTTGACGCTGACCCCGCCGTCGACCTCGATCTCGATTTTCAGGCCGCGCCGGCTGATGCGGCCGGCCGCGTCCTCAATCTTTTTCATGATGGCAGGGATGAAACTCTGCCCGCCGAATCCCGGATTTACCGACATGACAAGAAGCAAATCTATGTCATCATAGATATAATCCAGAACATCCAGGCTTGTCGCGGGATTCAGCGCCACGCCCGCTTTTTTTCCGCACGCGCGGATTTTTGTTACCACGCGATGCAGATGTACGCTGGACGGGGACTCCGGATGTATGGTTATGATGTCGGCCCCCGCGCCCGCGAATTCCTCAATATATCGCAGAGGGTCGCTAATCATCAGATGCACATCCAGAGGCTTGTCCGTTATCTTTCTGAAGGCCCTGATCATGGGCCAGCCAAAACTCATATTGGGAACATACACCCCGTCCATTATATCGCAGTGAATCCAGTCCGCTCCCGCCTTGTCCAGCATCCGGACCGTGTCCCCCAGATATGTAAAATCCGCTGTCAATACCGAAGGCGCCACTTTTACCATACGCTTCCTCCTGCCCTGTCGTATATACCTTTTTTGCCTTCCTTCCGTCAAGGGCCGCGGAAGCCTGCCGTTAAACCGACCGGCCGCTCCATCCCTTGTATTAGACTTGTTCGGAAACCCGGCTCGGTTGCTCTCAAGCCTTAAATCATAAACCGGTACCCCGCGCCCCAGACAGTTTGTATGTGCAGCGGATTCGAGGGATCTTTTTCAATTTTATTCCGAAGGTGATTAAGATGTACCGCCACGGTTTTCATGTCTCCATACATATCCTCACCCCATATTTTGTTATAAAGCTGTTCTTTGCTAAACACTATGTCGGCGTTGCGGACAAGAAAATAAAGCAGCTCGTATTCTTTGTTGGTGGCGCTTATTTCCTTTTCATTAAAAAAAATCCGGCGGGTTTCAGGATTAATTTTCAGCCAGCCCAAATCAATGGCGTCTGTCTTTTTGTCCGCGTTTTGGGTAAGCCTTTGGTAACGGGCAATATGAGACTTTACCCGCGCCACGAGTTCGGCCAGAGAAAAGGGTTTTGTGATATAATCGTCGGCGCCAAGTCCAAGGCCCCGTACTTTTTCAACATCCCCGGTATGGGCGGTAACCATAAGAATCGGTATATCAATTTTCGCGCGGACTTCGCGGCAGATGCTCATGCCGTCTTTGCCGGGAAGCATAAGGTCAAGCAGGATAAGGGCGAAATTATCTTTTAAGGCGCGTTCGGCGCCGCTTATACCATCGTTTTCTATCACAATATCAAAACCGGATGTTTCCAGAAAATCTTTTTCAAGATCGGCAATATCGCTATCGTCTTCGATGATAAGGATTTTTGGTTTTATGGCCATCATGGTACAATTTCCTTTTGTTTTAACGGAAGCCTTATCACTATTGCGAGGCCTCCGGCTTCCGGCAGTTCCGCGTGAATTGTGCCGCCCATGAGTTCAATGGTTTTCCTGCTAATGGCAAGCCCGATTCCGCTGCCCTTCTTGCTGCGGGACGGGTCGGAACGGTAAAACACATCGAACAGCTTTTCAAGTTTTTCCGCCGGGACGCCGGGGCCGTCATCGGCAAGCCGCAGTTCGGCGAAGGAGGCGGCATTCCCGCCGGTACAGGTAATTGTCACGGCGCCCTGTTCCTTTGTTTTATACCTTACGCTGTTCTCCAGAATATTGATAATAACATTCCGCAGCCCGAATACATCGGCATCCACAAATATTCCCGCGCGCATTTCGCCAAGGTTTAACTTTAAGCCGCGCCGGGCGTATTCGTCCTCGGTTTCCTGTATCATATCGGAAACAGCAAGAGCGAAATCGACGCGCCGGATAGTGAGCGGGAACTCGTCCATATCCAGTTTTGAAAACAAAAAAAGCTGTTCGATAATGCGCTCTAAATCGGCGGCCTTCTTTCTGATTCTTTCAAAATATTTTCTTTGCATTTCCGGCGTGGAGGCGACGCCGGCTTCCAGGCCCTCAAGAGAACCGTTAATTGAAGTAAGGGGGGTGCGTAAATCGTGAGAGATTCCGGCTATGAGATCCCGGCGGTTTGCTTCATCCTTTTGCCGCTGCGCGACAAATTTTTCCAGTCTCCCGGCCATTTCGTTGAAAGCTTCGCAGACCGGGCGGAATTCATCATTGTCGTTATACGCAATGCGATAGGCGAGATTATTACCATGTATCTGCCGTACTCCTTCGCTCAGGAATTTTAATGAGTTTAAGATGTTTTTTATCAAGCGGAATGTGAGCAAAAGATTAATAAGAGTCGCGGTTATAAAAATAAGAAAAAGAGCGGCGAATCCCGCGTCCGTCGGCGGAGCCTCGCCCTCTTTTACTATCGCTATGTTTACAATGGCCGCAAATAAAAACATAGTAAAAAACGTTACCAGAACCGCGCGAAAATTCAGGAAAAAAAGCCGCCGTTTTAAAGTCATTCAAATTCTCCCCCGCTCTATCCCGAAAGCATTATACCGAACACCCGTGATTTCGCATAGCCTGATTAAAAGTGCAAAAGTGCGGGTGCTGCTTCGTTTTCCGTACAAAATCACTGGAAGCCCTTGGGCCGCGCCAGGGATTGCAGCGTAAATCCTTTTGGCATAGCCAAAAGATTGAAGCGGAAAGCCCGGTTTTTTGCCTTGCGGAATTTGCGTAGCAAATCCGCCGGGCAAAAAAGGCGCACGGAAAAAGAAGTTGCACCCTAAAAGTGCGCGGTTAATTGAACGGAAACAAAAAAGCCGCCGCCGAGCGTTCTTGATTTTTCGATTGAGCCGCTGCTGCTGGAATCAAATATTTCCCTGCCGCGAAAACAATATCCGCCGCTTATTTGCAGTAAAGATAAATCCAGTGTTCCGTACAGGGAATAATATTGCAATTCGTAGGATTTGTCTTTTTCGCCAAAGTCGAAACACAGGCCGCTGTTTTTTATTCCCAGACCCAGGCCCGCGAAATCCCCGTGTTCGGAATCTTTGTCAAAGAAGCGGTACCACAGGGCGCAATCAAAGAGGAGGTCTCTGGCGTC
>JAISQU010000106.1 GCA_031274005.1 Spirochaetales bacterium | reverse complement strand
ATAAACCGTCAAACAAACACAGCCGCCTGGGCCGCGAATGTTATTATCGTCTTTTTCGGCTTTCTTATGATGTACCCGGTTATCTGGCTTATTATGGCTTCCTTCAAGGAAGGTTCCGCCATATTCAGCGATCCTGGACTTATACCGAAAATATGGACTCTGCAAAATTATGTAAAAGGCTGGAACGGAATAGGGATTGTAACCTTTGGGGTCTTTTTTAAGAATTCTTTTATTATCTGCGTATTGTGCCTTGTCTGCAACGCGGCTTTTTGTTCACTCACCGCCTATGCCTTTGGGCGGCTCAAATTTCCCGGACGGAATTTTTGGTTCGCCGTCATGATGATAACGCTTATGCTGCCTTCCCATGTTACCACTATACCCCGGTACATTATCTTCCGCTCCTTCGGCTGGATAGATACCTTCCTGCCCCTGGTGGCGCCCAAATTATTCGCCACCGACGCTTTCTTTATTTTTCTTCTGGTGCAGTTTATCCGGGGTCTCCCCTCGGATCTGGATGAATCGGCGCGTATAGACGGCTGCGGCAAATTCGGCGTTTACGTCAGAATCATTCTTCCCTTAAGCCTTCCGGCGCTTATCACAACGGTGCTTTTCACCTTCCTCTGGACCTGGGATGATTTTTTTAATCAGCTTTTGTACCTGAATTCGCCGGACAAATACACTGTCCCCATGGGCCTGCGGCTGTTTCTTGATTCGTCGGGCATATCCTCATGGGGCTCCATGTTTGCCATGTCGGTATTGTCGATACTTCCCTGTTTCGTTTTGTTTTTTACGCTGCAAAAATACTTTGTCCAGGGAATCGCCACTACCGGTATAAAAGGTTAGAACCTGCTGAACTTGTGATTTTCCGCGTTTCGGTAAAGAAAACGCGTTAGAATTTTTTTCCAGGAGGAATAAAATGAAATTTTTTGCTAAAGTAACGGTGTTTGCCGTGGCCGGTCTGTTGGTTTTTTCCGGCTGCGCCAAAAAGGAAACGGGCTCAGCGGCGCAATCCGGCGGGGCCGGAAACACCCTGCGTTGGGCGTATTGGGGGTCCGAATCGCGGGTAAAGCGCAGCCAGGAAGCGATAGACATATATCAGCGGATAAATCCCGGCGTGTTGGTCAATCCCGAGGTTTCAGGCGGTACAGGGGATCATTTCACCAAAGTGGATACCCAGATTGCCGGCGGTAACGGCCCGGATATTATCCAGATGGGGGGCAATATCAACGACTATGTAAAACGCGGCGTACTGCTGCCCCTTAACCAATATGCGGGTAACCTGCTGGATACTTCCGTGATTGACGCGGCCGCGATTGAGTCCGGCACCATCAACGGGCAGCTTTACGGCGTTTCCACAGGGGTCACCATGCCGGCCCTGGTGTACAATAAGTCGCTGCTGGAAAGAAGCGGTGCGCCTCTCCCCGCGACCGCCATGACCTACGACGAATTCCGCGCCTATCTGGTTTCGCTCAAAGGGAAACTGCCCTCCGGCGTGTATCCCATGCAGGACATAGGCGCCCTGTCTTCCAATTCAACTCCCTTCGGTTATTGGCTGCGCTATAACGGTACGCCGATTTACATAGAAGAAAGCAATACCACGGCGGTAACGGCGGAGGCCGCGAAAAAGTACCTCGATCTATTCAAGGATTACCGTGATAACGGACTGGTGCTCCCTGCCGATTTGGCCGCGGGTTACGCCGAATCAAACGCCGATTCTTCGGCGCTTATCGCGGGCAAGGCCGCCATTTCGTACTGCTGGACGAATCAGCTTGCGGGCCTCCAGGCCGCTACCACCGACGAGCTTGACCTGATAGAATTCCCCGGCGCCGCGTCTACCCTTGCGCTCTGGCCCGCTCCGAGCCAGTTTTATACGGTAAACAAGGATTCAAAAAATATTGAGGATGCGGTCAAGTTTATCAATTTCCTGGTAAACAACCCGGAGGCGGCGAAAGTCCTGGGCAATGACCGAGGCGCTTCCGCTTCCTCATCGGCCCGCGCAGCCGGCGCGTCGGATATAAACGATCAGAAAGTTCTTGATTTTCTGTCTGTAGCGGGCCTCCACGCGTCAAAGGAGACCGCCCACCTTCCCAACGATACCGAACTGAACAGCACCCTGTACCTCATCTATCAGCAGGTTGCCTTTGGCCAGTTGACGACGGAAAAAGGCGGTCAGGAGATATACGAGATGATCCAACGGTTGATCCGGAAGTAAGAGGAGAAAAGAATATTAACCACTGACCACACGGACAACACGGACTTTTAGCCCGAAATTTAGTTTCTCGTTCGTTGGGTTCGTGATGGTTCGTGGTTATATTCAAAATTTTTGTTGCTTTGGAACTCTTGCAAGACGGCCCCAAACCGTGCACAATAGGTGTAGACGGAAAGGCGTGTACGGCGCCGAGGGGAGTCCTCTTGAATAAAATGAAAATTTTTCGCTTCCTTGTTTTCCTCCTGTGTTTCCTGGCAGCCGGGTCTGTTCTCTTTGCCCAGACCGGGGAGGAGGATCCCCTGGTTCTCAAGCTGGCCGTCATCGGCCCTGGGGACGAGCTTTACTTCTGGTGGGGGCAAATCGCGCATATTGACGAAGAACGCGACGGGGGGAGGGCCAGGTTTTATGACTGGGGGGTGTTCTCTTTTGAAAACGAAAACTTTTTTGTCAACTTTGCCCTGGGGAGGCTGATTTATTCCTGTATGGCTACGCCGGAGGAATGGAACCTGGGGAACTACCTGGCCACCAACCGGGACATCACCTTGTATACCCTGGATCTTCCG
>JAISQU010000089.1 GCA_031274005.1 Spirochaetales bacterium | reverse complement strand
CAGCAATTTGAATGCTTTTACCCATAAAAAACGCTTCCAGACAGCAATACCATATTTAGTCGCATGGTGCTACGGATATGGCCGGGGCGATAAAAAAAGCGAACGGCTTCGGTCCGCCGATAGAGAGAGCTTTTTTTATCGCCCCGGTCTTTGTGTTTAGTTTACCATGAGTTTAAATTTGGAATTGCTGCTTAGCATTCTGAGATACTTGCAGCGCCGCTGTCTTCCATGATATTATTACACTATGATTGAACTCTATGAAACAGGCGCATGGCTTATAAACGGCCGCGATATTATCAGGGACGACGATCAGGCCGCGGCGCGGCTTAAACAGCGGGGTCTTGCCGCCTCGCGTGATGAGGCCCGCGCGGGTACGATTGCTCACGGAATTTTAAAGGCCCACAACAGCGGGGACGCTCGAAACCTGAAAATAAAATTTGACTCCATGACATCGCACGACATAACCTACGTGGGCATCATTCAGACAGCCCGCGCGAGCGGCATGGAAAAATTTCCTGTTCCGTATGTGCTCACAAACTGCCACAACAGCCTCTGCGCTGTCGGCGGCACCATCAATCAGGACGACCACGCCTTTGCCCTGTCCGCCGCAAAGAAATACGGCGGCGTTTATGTCCCGCCGTATCTTGCGGTTATTCATTCCTACAACCGCGAGATGATGGCCGGCTGCGGTAAAATGATTCTTGGCTCCGACAGCCACACCCGCTACGGGGCGCTGGGAACAATGGCGGTGGGCGAAGGCGGCGGCGAGCTTGCCAAACAGCTTGTAGGCAGAACCTACGATATTGTCAGCCCCGGCGTTGTCGCCGTGTACCTTACCGGATCGCCCCGGCCGGGCACAGGGCCGCAGGACATCGCCCTTGCGATTATCAGTGCGGTTTTTAAAAACGGCTATGTGAAAAACAAGGTGATGGAATTTGTGGGCGACGGCATTGAGGGCCTGCCTGTGGAATTCCGCAACGGCATAGACGTAATGACAACAGAGACCACCTGCTGGACATCCATCTGGAAAACCGACGGCAGGGTAAAAGACTATCTTGAAAAACGGGGCCGGCCGGGTGATTACAGGGAACTTTCGCCCGCGCCCGCGGCCTACTATGACGGGCTTATATACGTTGATCTGTCAAAGATTGAGCCTCTCATCGCCCTGCCGTTTCATCCGAGCAATGTGTATACAATACGGGAATTTCAGGCGAACGCGAAGGATATTCTTGTAAAAACCCAGGAAGAAGGCGTACGGGCCCTCGGCCTTACGGGGCTGGAACTGAACCTCGCCGCGAAATATCATGACGGGGGAGTGTATGTCGAGCAGGCCGTTATCGCCGGATGTTCCGGCGGCACTTTCGACAACATCATGGCGGCCGCCGATATTCTTGAAGGCAAATCCACGGGTCGGGGGAATTTCAGCTTCAGCGTTTACCCCGAAAGCCAGCCCACATACCTGGAACTTATCAAAAACGGCGCCGTGGCAAAACTTATGGCCGCGGGCGCGGTTGTCCGCGAGGCTTTTTGCGGGCCCTGTTTCGGGGCGGGCGACACTCCCGCAAACGGAGAGCTTTCCCTACGGCATACGACCCGCAACTTTCCCAACCGCGAAGGCTCCAAACCGGGCGAAGGGCAAATCGCCTGGGTCGCGCTGATGGACGCCCGTTCAATTGCCGCCACCGCGGCGAACGGCGGGCGGCTGACTGCGGCGGACGAAATGGATATACGCCTCAGCAGCCCGGAGTTTTTCTTTGACAAAAGCATTTACCGGAAGCGCGTTTACGACGGGACGGGGCGTCCGCAGCCGGCGGTTGCGCTTGTATTCGGCCCCAACATAAAGGACTGGCCCGCGATGCCCGCCCTTGGGGATAATCTACTGATAAAAATTACGAGTTTCATTACAGACCCTGTAACCACAACAGACGAGCTTATTCCCTCGGGGGAAACTTCTTCGTACAGGTCGAACCCCCTGCGCCTCGCGGAGTTTACTTTAAGCAGAAAAGACCCGCAGTATGTCCCGCGGGCAAAGGCGGTGCAGGCCTGCGAGAAAGACCGCGCGGCCGGCAAAGAGAACGGGGAACTTGCCGCGCTCATGCAAAAAATCAGGACGATAGCCGGCTGCGAAGGCATGCAGGCGGCGCAGATTCAAATAGGCAGCGCGATTTACGCCCGCAAGCCCGGCGACGGTTCCGCTCGGGAGCAGGCGGCATCCTGCCAGCGCGTGCTGGGGGCCTCGGCAAATCTCGCGCTTGAGTACGCCACGAAGCGTTACCGTTCAAACCTGATTAACTGGGGCATACTGCCCTTCCTTGTAAAAGACCAGAGCGCCTTCGGCCTGGACGATTATGTGTTTTTCCCCGGCGTCAAAAAGGCTCTCCTGGAAAAGGCCGAAAGCATACGGGGCTATGTACTGGGCGGCGGCGGGGTTTCTGAAATCCAGGCGGCGCTGGGGGAACTTACCGGCGCGGAAAGACAAATACTCGCGGACGGGTGTTTGATTAACTACTACAGCAGGGAATAAAAAACTTTTGCAGATTGTTACAGGGAGTTGCCAAAGATGATAAAGATAACCGGTGCTTTTAAACTTTTTTTGCTCCTCGGCATTGCCGCGCTGTGTCTTTTCGCGGGAAGCTGTTCCACGCCGGGTCCCGCCGTGAGCGATCCTGGCCAGGAAGACCCCCGAAGATTACGGGCAAACAGCGCCGACCCTGTTACCCTCAGATCGGCGATACTCGATATAGTCGAAGAAATCGAAAGCGCTATCGGCCTGAAAGAAACAACGGCGGACGAGGGCGCCTCAAGCAGGAAAATACCCATAGTGGTACTTGGTATAGACACCAGTTGGGACAGGCTTTCAGACTGGGCGACCGAAGAGTTTACAGCCGAGTTTTCCAACAGGGGCGTTCTTCAGGTCGTTGACAAAAGAAACGTTGACAAGGTTCGGGAGGAACTGCGTGAACAAAACTCGGGCTTTGTTTCAAACGAGATGGCCCAGCGCATGGGACAGGAAACAGGAGCAAAATACATCGTTTCGGGCAACATCTACGAGGAGGGCTCGAATTTTCGCCTGAGAATTTACCTGACGGAAATTGAAACAAATGTGCGGGTCGCAACGCCCACGCGCTATATTGTCTCCGGCGACCCTCAGATTCAGCCCTATCTTGACGCGGAGAAAGAAAAACAGGCCCTTGCCGAAGCCCGCCAGCGGGCGGAAAGGGAAAGGCAGGCGCGCGCCGAGGCCGCGGCGAAGGTTGAAGCGGAAAGGCGCGAAGAGGAACGCAGAATAACTCTGGAGCGTGAGCGTGACAGTGTCGCGTGGAAACATAAATGGCTCTATTTTGGTGTGCGCGGCGGCTTTGCCTACCGCTATTACAAAATGTCCGACGATGATTTTGATCCCGAAATTACCAAAGCCGATTCCGCGCTTCCCTATGAGTTTATCGCGTACGCGGCTCTGCAATTTCTTGACTCTCTGGCTTTACAGGTGGAAGGGATTTACACCTACGACAAGGTTCAGTATACGGGTATAACAGGGCCGCCCGCAGCAAGCTATCACGCGGCTTTTGAATCCGACTCGATCATGATACCCGTACTTCTTAAATGGCAGGAAAGGTTTGACGGGTTCTTCCTGGCTCTGTTCGGCGGCGGCTATTATAATTTGCCGCGCGGAAAAATGAAATATGTCTATTCGGGGAGGACCGTCGAATACGATTATTCGGCGCCCGTCGGGTTTATACTGGGTATTGACATAGGGTTTAAAATGGGGCCGGGCGTGCTGTTTCTCGACTCGCGTTTCGCGATGGACATTGGCGATACAAGCATAAAGGACGCGGAGGGAAGGAACCTGGCTCTGTACAACCGCAGAATGGGTTCCTTTACCGTGGGATACGAACTGGGCCTGTTCCAGAAATCAAACTGGTGAGCGGAGGGTATATGAAAAATTATGGCACTAGGCAAAAGGCGCTGATCATCGCATTCGCCGCCCTGATTCTCTTTTTTTTCGGCGGCTGCGCCCTTGACACCGACGAGGATTTTGGCGGAGACATAGCCGGCGCTCAAACCTCAGGCGGGCACACCGCCCCGAAAAACGTGTCCGCCGACTATCGTAGCTACACGTCCGCGCTGGTTTCCTGGGATGCCGTGGACGGAGCGACTGAATATCGTATTTACATGTCGCTGACGGCAAAAGGTGTGTATGAAAAATTAACCACCGACCCGTATACCTACAGTTCGATAACTGTTAACAAGCTCAGTGCCGGAATAGCGTATTATTTTAAGATAACCGCGGTTTTCCCGGGAGGCAAGGAGAGTCCCTTCTCCGCGAGCGCTTCGGTAACACTCTAGTGTACTGTCTCGTTGACAATTTGCATAATTGTGTCCAGCTTATGCCTCTGGAATCTCAAACTTAGGATAGAGCGACGCCAGCCTTTCCCGGGCGTCTCCAATCGAAAAATGCCAG
>JAISQU010000087.1 GCA_031274005.1 Spirochaetales bacterium | reverse complement strand
AAGGTCTGTATAAATACAATGGTATTAAACCAACGCCAGTACAATAATTTCCTTATGAACGACAGATTTTTCGTATGAAAAATCTGATACCCAAGAGCTTGCTCT
This sequence comes from Spirochaetales bacterium, assembly GCA_031274005.1. GTDB lineage: Bacteria > Spirochaetota > Spirochaetia > DTKZ01 > DTKZ01 > JAISAF01. The sequence goes on along the minus strand of JAISQU010000087.1, from coordinate 9,333 downwards.
TGGGTAGTTCATTTTTTTTCTGCGGGGACAGTATGGTTTCATATATAGTTCGGCGTTTTTTTATGGCAATTCTGACAGTTCTGGCCATTTCAATACTGGCGTATGTCATTATACAGTTGCCGCCCGGGGATTATGTCACATCGTACATAGCTTCGATGTCGGCCTCCGGCAGCGCCGTTTCCGAAGGGGAAGCGGAGGCTCTGCGGCTGCAACTGGGGCTGGATAAGCCTATTTATATCCAGTATCTGAAATGGCTTGGCCTGATTCTTCAGGGTAATTTTGGTATGGCAATGGAATGGGGGCGTCCCGTGGCCGACGTTATCGGCGACCGGCTGTGGCTCACCATTGTCATTTCCGCCGCGGCGATTGTTTTTACCTGGGTGTTGGCCCTGCCCATAGGAATTTATTCCGCGGTCAGGCGGTATTCCGTGGCCGATTACATTTTTACATTTATCGGATTTCTGGGGCTGGCTGTACCCGGTTTTATGCTGGCGCTTATTGTTATGTATACGGGTTTTGCCTATTTTGGCGCCAGCGTAGGCGGGCTTTTTTCAGCGGATTATATGGAGGCGTCCTGGAGCCTTGCGAAGGTGTGGGACCTTATCAAACACCTGCCTATTCCCGCCATTGTTTTGGGCATCTCCGGGACGGCCCAGATGATACGCATTATGCGCTCCAATCTCCTTGATGAGCTGCGCAAGCCCTATGTCATGACGGCCCGCGCGCGGGGTCTGGCGGAGGGCAAAGTCATTATGAAATATCCCGTGCGGGTCGCGCTGAATCCTTTTATCAGTACCATAGGCTACCTTTTACCCTACGTTGTGTCGGGGAGCCTTATCGTTTCCCTTGTACTGAGCCTTCCCACGGTGGGGCCCCTGCTTTTGAAGGCCCTGGTTGCGCAGGACATGTTTCTCGCGGGAACGATTGTGCTTCTTCTGGGCGTTATGACGGTTATCGGTACCTTTATTTCAGATTTGCTTCTGATGTGGGTTGATCCCCGCATCCGGCTGGGGAGGAACTGATGGCGGATATTGAGGAAAAAACACCGCTGCCCGAAGAGGCTGTTTCCGCCGGGGAAGCGAAAACCGAGAAAGACGATTCTGAAAAAATCGCTGTCGCTACTCAGTGGCAGCTTATGTGGTGGAGGTTCCGCAAGCACAAGCTCGCGATGATAGGAACCGTCATTCTTGTTCTTTTTTACATGGCTTCATTCTGCGCGGATTTTCTCGCGTATGTGGACCCGGAAGAATCCGAGGCGCAGAGGTCCCTGATGGCGCCTCAGCCCATACACTGGTTCGACGAGGGCAGTTTCCGGCCCTATGTGCATCCCCAGATAGGGCGGCGCGACCCTATTACCTTCAAGCGCGTCTATGTGCCGGATACGAGCGTCAAGGTTCCTGTGGAATTTTTTAGCCGCGGTTTTTCCTATAAGTTTCTTTGGTTTATCCCCATGGATATTCACTTTATAGGTGTGCGGGACGCGAGGCCTGCGGAAACCCTCTTTCTTTTGGGCACGGATATGCAGGGCCGGGACATCTGGTCGCGGCTTATGTACGGAACCCGGACCTCCATGACAATCGGCCTTGTGAGCGTCGCCATGAGTCTTCTTCTGGGTATTACCCTGGGCGGGTTCTCCGGCTACTTCGGCGGAATCCTGGACGGGATTGTGCAGAGGATTATAGAAATACTGCGTTCCATTCCGACTATACCCCTGTGGATGGGGCTTGCCGCCGCGCTGCCGAGTTCCTGGAGCGTGAACCAGATATACTTCGCGATTACCGTTATTATAAGCCTTATAGGCTGGACGGAGCTCGCGCGGGTTGTCCGGGGGCGTTTTATATCCCTGCGGCAGGAAGACTTTATCATGGCCGCGGAAATTCTTGGCTGCAGCAAGCCCAGAATTATTTTTCGTCACATGGTACCCTCGTTTGTCAGTCACATCATAGCGGCGACCACTCTCGCGATTCCCGCCATGATTATTTCGGAAACATCCCTGAGTTTTCTGGGATTGGGGCTGCGGCCCCCGGCTATCAGCTGGGGCGTTCTTCTTCAGGACGCGCAGAACATTCAGGCCCTGGTTATTTCGCCCTGGCTTCTGATTCCCTCCATTCCGATTATTATCGCGGTTCTGGCTTTCAATTTTATGGGCGACGGAGTCCGCGACGCGGCCGATCCCTACGGTTAGGAGAAACTTTGGATGAGTGATATGAATACCGGCAAGGCGGACACGATTCTGTCTGTCCGCGATTTAAAAACATATTTTTTTCAGGATGAAGGCACGGTCAAGGCTGTGGACGGCGCCAGCTTTGAGGTACAGGCGGGTAAAACTCTGGGCATAGTAGGGGAGTCGGGCTGCGGAAAAAGCGTTACAACCCAGTCGATTCTGCGCCTTGTGGAGAAACCCGGACGCATCGTAAAGGGCGAAATTTTTCTGCACAAGGCCGACGGAGAGGTGAAAGACCTTGTACAACTGCCGCAGAACGGCCCTGAAATGCGCGCCGTCCGGGGAGGCGACATCGGCCTTGTATTTCAGGAGCCCATGACCTCCTTCAGCCCCGTGCATACCATAGGCGATCAGATAACCGAAGCCATCATGCTGCACCTGCCCGTGAATAAAAAAGAGGCGCGGAAAATCGGCATAGAAGCCCTGCGGAGTGTAGGCATCCCCAAACCGGAAAGGCGCATAGATGAATATTCGTTTGAGCTTTCGGGCGGGCTGCGGCAGAGGGCCATGATTTCCGTGGCCCTGTCGTGCAAGCCGCGCCTTCTTATTGCGGATGAGCCGACAACGGCCCTTGACGTAACGACCCAGGCGCAGATTCTGGACCTTTTGCGGAAGCTGCAGGAAGAGAACGGCATGGCGATTATGCTGATAACCCACAATCTGGGCGTTGTCGCGGAAATGGCCGACGAGGTTGTGGTTATGTATCTGGGCCGTGTTGTGGAAGAGGGCCCGGTGGACGATATTTTCCATAACCCCAAACATCCCTACACGCGGGCGCTTTTGCAGTCGATTCCGAGTATAGACTCCCGGCCCAGGATAAAACTGCCTACGATAAGCGGGTCTATTCCCCATCCGTATAACCGGCCGAGCGGCTGCCCCTTTTATCCCCGCTGTGAATCATACATAAAAGGCGTGTGCGAAAAAGCGGAACCTGAGCTTACCGCGGTGAATGACCATCAGAAAGTGAGCTGCTTTCTCTACGAGGAACAAAAATGACAACGAATTCAATGCCGGATCAGCTCCTTCTCGACGTGAAGGGCTTAAAAAAATATTTTCCCATACGCAGGGGGCTTTTGCAAAAAGTCGTGGGTTATGTCAAAGCCGTTGATGATGTAACGTTTTTTCTTCACCAGAAAGAAACTCTTTCCCTCGTGGGTGAATCGGGCTGCGGCAAGACAACGACCTCGCGCTGCATTCTGCGGGCCATCAGCCCCACGGAGGGCAGCGTTCTGTACCGCGGCGCCGCTGGCGGCATTGTGGATATGGCGGGCCTGCATCCTTCGGGGCTTCAGGCTCTGCGAAAAGAAATGCAGATGATTTTTCAGGATCCTTTTGCCTCGCTGAATCCGCGGATGACGCTCCTCGATATAGTGGGCGAGCCTCTTCTTGTTCACGGCGAAAAAAGCGCTTCCGTGCGGACCGAGCGTGTGGCGGAGCTTCTGCGCCTTGTGGGGCTGCGCGCCGAATACATGCGCCGCTATCCCCACGCTTTTTCCGGCGGGCAAAGGCAGCGCATAGGCATTGCCCGCGCGCTTGCGCTGAACCCCCGCCTTGTTGTGGCCGACGAGCCTGTGTCCGCTTTGGATGTTTCTGTTCAGGCGCAGATACTCAATCTTATGCTCGATTTGCAGGAGCAGATGGGGCTGACCTATCTGTTTGTCGCCCACGACCTTTCGGTTGTGCGGCACATCAGCGACAGGGTCGCCGTTATGTATGTGGGCCGCATAGTAGAAACCGCGAAGACAGAGGAACTTTTCGCCCGGCCCCTGCATCCCTATACGGAGGCGCTGCTTTCGGCCGTGCCCAAGCCCGACCCCCGCATGAGGTCCGAGCGCATTGTGCTGCAGGGCGAGGTCGCCGACCCCGCGAATCCGCCGCCCGGATGTTATTTCAACCCCCGCTGCGCCTATGCAGAGGAGGAGTGCCGCAGCCGGACGCCTGAGCAGCGCGAGATTGCTCCCGGTCATTTCGTGAGTTGTCACCGCGCGGAAAATCTGAGGCTTCGCGGAGTTGTAACGGCCGCGCGGAATTAAACCCGGGGTAATTGCGCGTTTTTTTCCGCTTCACGGTAAGGCGCGCAATTATTTCCCGGCCCCGGGTTCCGGCGGATATGTCTCAGCTTTACGCTAATTCTTTATGCCATAACGAATTAAATAATTTTAATTTTTTGGAATACTTGGCATTTTTCTTGCTTTAGAATAAGCAAAAACGGGGAGAAAACATTTAGGAGGAATGATATGAAAAAGACATGTTTGATTGTGGCGGTGTTTCTGCTTGCCGCGGCGGGACTGTACGCGGGAGGCCGGGGAGAAGACCCCTTTGTGAACTACCGTAACCAGGTAACGCTGTCGGGGACCCTGCAGTTCGCGAACGGTTTTCCTATGATTAGCGCCGATGGCAAGACGTACAACCTTTTCGCACCGCGCTTTGCGCGTGAAGCCTATACCCTAAAACCCGGTCTTGCCCTGACCGTTGAAGGTTACCTTGTGCAGCAGGGGCCCCGGACGCAGGACAGGGCTGACGATGGTCCGCAGGCAGCCTCTGAATCAATTTTTGTTCAGAAGGTTATTATCGACGGCAAAACCTTTGAGGTTAATCCCGGCCGCTCAGCGGGACATGATTTCGCCGGCGGCAAAGGCCAATGGGAAGGCCGCAAGGGGGCTTTCTGCGGTAATTACAGGGAAGGCGGCCACCGGGGATTCGACAGAAACTATGATCGCCCCGGCCGGGACCGCTGAATTTAACCCGCGGTTATATTATTATTAACCACGGGCCGCACAGACAGCGCGGCTCTTTACCCGCGCTGTCTGTGGTTACATTTTTTTACAACAGTACGTTGATGCCGTAGTTTTTCTTTAAATTGATGCTGATATCCGCCAGATGCGCCTTCATTGCACGGGCGGCGGCCGCGGGGTTTTTTACGCGGACCGCTTTCAGGATGTCTCTGTGGTAGACCAGCGCCCGCGGCGCGACTCCCGGGGTTCTGCTAAAACCGTCGAAGAAATTTTTCATGACGCCGCGTATGGCGCCCACGGTCTGCTGGAGTATTTTATTCCCGCATACTTCGGACAGCCTTTCGTGGAAAACCAAATCAATGGCGGCGAAGGCCGGCATATCCCCGGCGCTCACGGCTTCGGCCATACGCGCGACATTCTCCTGCAGGGCCGTAATATCTCCGGGTAAAATCCGCGCCGCGGCCAGCCGGACTATGCTCTGCTCAAGATAGTAGCGGGCTTCCATTAAATCCCGAATCCAGGGTTCTTCCATTTTGAAATTATTCTGTATCAGCGAAACGGCCGGGACTATGGATATGGGCTGCGTTGAGCGTACAAAGCTGCCCTTGCCCTGACGTATTTCGATAAAACCCAGCGATGAGAGTTTGTGAAAGGCGTCGCGCATGACCGTCCGCGACACGCCGAAGCTCCGGGCAAGCTCCTCCTGAGTGGGCAGCAGGCTGTCCTTTCCGTAATCGCCGCAAAGGATAGCCTCTTTAAGGTTTTCAAAAACCGTATCGGCGAGATTTGACCGGCGTCCGTTCACGACAGTTTAGCCCCAGACGCTTTTCATCCATTGGATGCTGTAGCGGGCCGCCTGAACGCCCGATGGATAGGGCAGAATCTCCACAGAAACAGCTCCCGCGTAGCCGGTTTCTTTCAAAACCCTGCCCACAGCCGCGTAGTCCACCCGGCCGCTTCCGGGATAACGCCTGTCCGAGTCGGAAATATGAATGTGGGCGGTCATTCCCGCGGAAACGCGGAAAGCCTCCTCTACAGAAGGGTCTTCAATATACATGTGGTGCGTATCCAGAAGAAGCTGCACGCCGTCAAGTTTTTTGAGCGCGATAAAGTCCAAGGTCTCCACGGTTTTGTTCAGGAGGTTGGTCATGTAAAATGCTATGGGCTCAAGCGCCAGAATTACGTTTTTCCGCCGCGCGTAGTCAATGAGGGGCCGCGCCTCCTGCGCGAAAAGATCCAGATATTTTTCACGCTCCGCGAAACCGGGGGCCTTTCCCCGGCAAAGGCCCAGAAATACGCAGGCCCCGAACTGCGAGGCAAGGTCAATGAAGGCCTGAAATTTTTCCGCCGTCCGTTTGCGTATGGCCGCCTTGGGGGATGTAAAGACATTCCCGTTCAGGCTGTACTCCAGCCCTGTACCGATTGCGGCCAGCGTCATCCCGTACTTTTCGCACAGGGCCGCAAGCTCTTTCGCGTCGATGTTCTGCGGATCGCGTATATGATATTCAAACGCGTTAAACCCCAGTTCCGAAGCCGTTTGCAGTGAGGTTCCAAGGTTCCCCTGCAGGGGAACCGGGGCGCCGTCGCCAAGAATCTCACTGGATATGGCAATACTGTATTTTACTTTACTCACAAAGCCGCTCCTTAAAAAAAATGACTCTCCTCGCCCTGAAGGGCGAGGTATCGTCGTTCTGCAAGGTATGGATTTGTATGCAGGTCCATACCCCAACAAACAAAGCCTTACCGGGTTCAAAACGCCCTCAAGGGCGGGGTATGGACCCGCTTGCGAATAAACACAAACAAAACCACAGATATAAAAACCGCGAAGTCGAAACAGGGTATGCAGGGGGCCCAGCCCCCCGCCCAAAAACTTCCGCTTACAGCGCCAGCAGTTTCTGCCAGCCGGTTTTGTCGAAACCGTCAAGGGTCATCACAACGCCGCCGTAGGAATCGAACTCGTCTATGCTCATGCCGTCGGGATTGTACGCCTTGCCGAACTCAGGCAGCGCCGCGAGCACGCGCTGTACAGCGGCCTCGTCCGCGTCCGCTGTTATGCGTTTTTCCATTTGAATCTCGCCCTTCTCGTAGGCGTCGCTGACCAGCTTCTGAACCTTGGGGTGAATCGTCATTTCGAAGACCCCGCCCGCGAGTTCCGAAACCTGGCGCGCGCAGCGAAAGGCCGCCGGCATAATGGTTTGGGAATAGCCTTCTTTTTTGAAAATGTTGTAGGCGCGCTTGACAGCCGCCAGAACCGCGGTTTCCAGATCCTGCGTAGTCACCGGCGCGCCCCGCTCCGCGTTCAGCTTTGCCAGATAATCCTGAAGCCGCCCCATAACAAAAGCCGTGGTCGACGCCGGGACAGGCAGGCCCGCCTTTTTCGCCCGCGCGCAGCCCCGCTCGTAGGCCTGGGCCGTGGCGATAAGCTGGGGAACAGACACGCACACTGTCGGCGTGGTGGGAATACCCAGAGCCGCCAGCTCCTCAAGAACAAAAACCCCCGCCTTTGTACCCGGAATTTTTACCATAACGTTTTTCGCGAATGTGCTGATAGTCTTTCCCATTGTCAGCATGGCGTCCGCGTCGCCCGAAAGCCTTGGCTCCACCTGGCTGCGCACATAACCTGTTTTGCCCTCGGTTTTCTCGTACAGGGGATAAAACTCCTTCGCGATGTCGGGAACAAGAATGCGGAAATATTCCAGAACCTTCTCGCGCCCCGAAAACTTCGCGCGGACCTCTTCGACCTTTGCCCCAAATCTGTCGGTATTTGTCGTCAGCGCCTCGAACGAAAGAGGCGGATTGGTTGTACATCCCACCGCTCCGGCTTTCATCGCGCCCATATAATCATTTCGCAGCGCGGAATCATTGCACCAGCGCGTATCGGTATTCTCCGCCATCCATTTGAGATAGACATTCTCACTCATACAAGCTCCTTTTTCCGCTGAAACGGATTAATCGTGTTTATAAGATAATATGTATTACCTTTTGCGGGTTTGTCAAGAAGATTTTTGCGCAACATTTTTTTTCGTGCAAAATCGCCGGAAGTCCCTGGGCCGCGCCAGGGATTGCAGCGTAAATCCTTTTGGCACAGCCAAAAGATTGAAGCGGAAAGCCCGGTTTTTTGCATGCCCAGGCAAACGCACGCGTGAGCGTGTTCTGGATAACAGGTAACAGGGCAAGAGGCCCAAAAAAACCTTTTGGCGTATATAAATGCTATGGGCCGAGCAAAAAAGGCGCACGGAAAAAATTGGTGCACCCCCGCCCTTCCTCCACTCTTGCTTTTTTTAGTTTTTACGGGTAAGCTGACGATCATGCCGGAATAGCTCAGGGGTAGAGCGACGCTCTCGTAAAGCGTAGGTCGTGAGTTCAATTCTCACTTCCGGCTGAACGTAAATCTTTACGTCAAAAAGAATTAGCCTTCAGGCTACCGGAAAGCCGGCGTCTTGGCTCCAAATCGAATGAGAAAAAGGGTAGAAAACCCCTTTTTCCGAAGGAGGAGTAATGCGTCGGTATTATTTACATACCAGGCACAACGGCACTTTTTATGTTGAATTGGTGGACCCGGCAACGGGACTCAAATTGACCGCTCGCAGCACAGGAACACGGGACCGGGATGAAGCTGTGCTGAAAATCGCGGAATGGTTGAAATCAGGAGTCCCGACCGGTCATCAGAGGCATCTCCGGCCGATGGAAGTGGCAACAGGGATGGATGCTATTCTCACAGCTATTCGGAAGACTGACCTCAATTCAGATGATGCTTTACGAATAGTGGCAGCCCTCAAAGAGCGGGCTTTGATTGATGTTTCTACAGTAAAGCATGGGAAAGGATCGGTACTTTTTAATGACTTCTTGGATGAGTTCTGGGATTATGAGGCAAGTCCCTATGTCCGGGAAAAAAAGCTCACGGGCATAGTACTTTCCTGTCGTGATCCCATGTTCTGAGTGGCCTTTTGTGCAAGCCATCAATCTATGCCCAATCACAAAAACGCAAATCGGATATAATCTCAAAATGCTGGGTATTATTGGTTACCAGGGTAAAATCATGGCTCATACAGAAAGCGGCGGTAAGAATATCAGCATCCTCTACAGTCATTTTCTTGCGCCTTAGCTCAAGATAAATCTCCGTGGCGGTATCCAGAATGGTATTATCCAGTTGACCAACCCCCAAAACATTGCAGAGAGTATAAAATTCTTTTAGGCGGTTTTGCGCGTTAATGGCCATAAGCCCGCGCTTCACTTCATAATAAGCAACATCAATTCCAAATTTAAACTCATGGTAAACTAAACACAAAGACCGGGGCGATAAAAAAAGCTCTCTCTAGCGGCGGACCGAAGCCGTTCGCTTTTTTTATCGCCCCGGCCATATCCGTAGCACCA
>JAISQU010000246.1 GCA_031274005.1 Spirochaetales bacterium | reverse complement strand
CTGCGCCGATGGTACTGCCTGTTATGGGTGGGAGAGTAGGTCGTCGCCAGGCTTTTTTATTTAGAAGAGAAAAAAACCCGTGCGAACGAACTCCGCCTATCCCAAATAAAAAAAGAATGATAAGCGCGGAGAACACATACGGAAGAAAAAAATACGATAAGAGCCGGTTCCAAAATTAAACCATTTTGTGAAGCCCGTGGGGCGCAAGGGGATTGGAGGGGCAATCCTTTTGGCGTTAGCCAAAAGATTGGAGCGTAAAGCCGGCGTACAGCCTGCCTAAAGGCAGGCTGCCGGAATATAACGGCAGGGTTTTCGTATACGCCGGGCCGTTTTGCCCTATTTTGCAAGCGCACGGCTTCGCCGTGCGATTTCCTGGCCTGGTTTTTTGCGAGCGGCAGCTCAGAACCAAGCCGGAAAATGCTGAAAGCATTTTCTGCGTAAAACCAAGCGGCGCAATTGGGGAACAATTTGCGTGAACTGCCACCAGGCAATTTGCGCGAAGCGCAAATGCCTGTTTTTATCACAACCGGCTGCCGCCATCACGGTATACAGGCGGCGGTGACCTTTTGTCGGACCAAGGAATTGCCGCAGGGCAATTCCCTGGCTTGCTTGTTATAGCGTGGCAAAAAATGCGTACGAGGGATTACGGTTTTCATTTTTGAACCAGATCTTTTAATTTCTTATTTTTTTGAAAAAAGCGCTTGCATTTATTTCATATAAAACATATAATATTACTATGAAATGATAATAATTGAATTTATAGGATTTATATGGGATACATGGTGGATACGGCTTTTATAGTAAAATTTACTCCTCTTTATATTGAGGCCATGGGGCTTGTTCTGGAACTCTGCTTTTTTGGGGTGCTTTTCTCCCTGATAATCGGGCTTTTCTGCGCCATTGTCCGGTATTACCGTATTCCGGTTTTAAGGAGCGCCGCGGGCGTTTATATAGAACTTTCCCGGAATACGCCTCTGGTGATTCAGCTTTTTTTCCTCTACTTCGGGTTGCCCCGTGTGGGGATTACCTTCGATTCTTTTACCTGCGCTGTAACCGGCTTGTCCTTTCTGGGAGGCAGCTATATGGCGGAGGCTTTCCGGGGCGGGCTGGAGGCAATTGGCAGGGGGCAGATAGAATCGGGGCTTTCCATCGGCCTTTCGCGGTCCCAGCTTGTCCGCTATGTGGCGCTGCCCCAGGCCTTGGCGGTGGCGGCGCCCGCTCTGGGGGCGAATGTGATTTTTCTTTTAAAGGAAACCAGCGTAGTCAGCATCGTTGCCCTGGCGGATTTAATGTCCCTGGCCAAAGACCTTATCGGTTTGTACTACAAAACCAACGAGGCACTCCTCATGCTGGTGGCCGGGTATTTGATTTTGCTCCTTCCCCTTTCGGGATTGTTCCGGTTCGCGGAAAGGAGGCTGCGCTATGCGGGATTTGGGAATTAGGGTTTTGATCGAGGGGGTAAACCTCCAAAGGCTCCTTCTGGGGCTTGCGGTTACCGCCCGGATCGCCTTTATCGCCGTGGCTTTTTCCATGGTTTTGGGCGTCCCCTTCGGGATTCTTATGACCCGCCGGAACGCCGCCCTGCGGTTTCTGTGCCGTTTTTATTTGGAGGCCATGCGGATTATTCCCGTTTTGGTGTGGCTTTTTATTTTTTACTTTGGCCTCGCCCGGAACTTTCACATAAACCTGAGCGCGGCGGCGGCGGCGGTTCTGGTGTTTACCCTGTGGGGAACAGCGGAAATGGGAGACATAGTCCGGGGCGCGGTTACCAGCCTCCACAGGCATCAGTACGAGAGCGCTCACGCTCTGGGGCTTTCGGAGGTCCAGTTGTATCTGTACGTCATTATTCCCCAGGCGGCGCGCCGTCTTGTGCCGGGGGCGATTAACCTCACAACCCGGATGATAAAAACCACATCCCTGGTGGTGCTTATCGGCATTGTTGAGATGCTCAAGGTCGGCCAGCAGATTATTGAAAGCAATTTTTTGAAAAGTCCCACCGCGGCTTTCTGGGTCTACGGGCTGATATTTTTTCTCTACTTTATTCTCTGCATGCCCGTGTCCCGCCTGTCAAAGCGTCTGGAGCGGCGGTGGCAAAGTTGAGGCGGCGGATATGACGGATACGATGATCCTGGACAGGCTAAACGCGGTCAAACCCGCCGAGGAGCGGGGAGCGCCTCTTTTGGAAATTTCTCATCTGCGCAAGGAGTATGACGGGGTTCCCGCGCTTAGGGATATTTCGCTGAGGATAGACAAGCAGGAAGTCGTGGTTGTCCTGGGTCCCTCGGGCTGCGGAAAGAGTACCCTCCTGCGCTGCATGAACGGGCTGGAGCGTATTCAGGCCGGGGAAATTCTGCTGGACGGCGGGGTTCTCACCACGGAGAAAACCGACTGGCGGCTTATCCGGCAGAAAATCGGCATGGTGTTTCAGAGTTATGAACTTTTTCCCCACATGACGGTGCTGGAAAATATTCTTTTGGGGCCGCTTAAGGTACAGAAGCGCAAACGGAAGGAGGCTGAAACTGCGGCCAGAGTTTTGCTTGAAAGGGTCGGCTTGTATGAGAAGCGCACGGCTTTTCCCCGGCAGCTTTCGGGGGGACAAAAACAGCGGGCCGCCATAATCCGGGCTCTTGTGATGGAGCCGGAAATAATGCTCTTTGACGAGATTACCGCGGCGCTGGACCCGGAGATGGTACGCGAGGTTCTGGATGTCATGCTGGAATTGGCAAGGAGCCGGATGACTATGGTCATCGTTACACATGAAATGCAGTTCGCAAAAGCTGCCGCGGACCGTATCGTTTTTATGGATGAAGGAGAAGTCGTCGAGGACAGCCCGCCCGGGGATTTCTTTGTCAAACCTAAAACGGAACGGGCCCGCCGGTTTTTGAATATATTTCAATTTTAATCTACATGGAGGAGAGTATGAAAAAACTTATTGCCGGTATTCTGGCTTTAGTTGTGGCTGTTTCGGCCTTCGCGGGCGGAACAAAAGAAGATGTAGACTCGGTAGAAAAAATCAAGCAGGCCGGGAAAGTGCGGATAGGCGTTTTCGCGGACAAGCATCCCTTTGGCTATGTCGACGCCCAGGGGAAATTTCAGGGTTATGATGTGTACTTTGCCCACCGCATCGCCGGGGATCTGTTAGGCGACGAGAACGCCATAGACTTTGTTACGGTGGAACCCGCGAGCCGGGTGGAGCATCTTGAGTCCGACAAGGTTGATATTATCCTTGCCAACTTTACCGTAACGCTCGCCCGTGCCGAGGTGGTTGATTTTGCCCTGCCGTATATGAAGGTCGCCCTGGGCATTGTGTCCCCGGACTCCGCGCCCATTACGGAGATATCCCAGCTTACGGGAAAAAAACTCATCGTTATCAAGGGGACTACCGCGGAAACGTATTTTACGGAAAAGTATCCCCAAATTGAACTCGTAAAGTTCGATCAAATTTCCGAAGCCTTTAACGCGCTCAAAGACGGCCGGGGCGCGGCCCTGTCCCAGGACAATACCCTGCTTTTCGCCTGGGCCATTCAAAACCCCGGCTTTTCCACCCGCATCGGCTCCATCGGCAGCCTCGACACAATAGCCCCGGCGGTGCGCAAGGGCAACAAGGCCCTTCTGGATTGGCTTAACAAGGAAATCAGTTCCGGCGTGGGCCCCAATTTTTTCCACGACGACTACCGGGCAACCCTGCTTCCCGTTTACGGCAACACCGTCGATCCCGAATCGGTGGTGGTTGAGCAGGGCGTGGTGAAGTAAAAGGCATGTTACCGCGGGGAGACTGCCGGGCCATTCCGGTAAACAGTTTCATACTCCGGAATGAGGGGCAAAGGAGTTATTTGTGTTGACGCCGCTCTGCCGTGGCGGACGGCCTGATTGGAAAAGGCATGGTTCATCAGCCCCTTTCAGGGGCCGGCAATCATAGGAAAATGTTATATGCGCTGCTATTCAGCGGCGCTGAATAGTACCCCGTAAGATTGCGCGGTGTGAATCAATAGCACCAACCATTGTTTTCATACCGAAACGGCAATTTATATTCAATTGCTGTGTTAATTTCCTTTAAATCGCTTTCTATGCCGCTATATACTCCGCTCCTTTCATCATAAGAGCAATAGGTTCTCGAGCGATACACGAGCGTTATATTTTCTTTACTGTTTTCTACAATGACACGGAATTGGGATAACGAAAGGAAATTAATAAATTCGTTAAGGGTTAATTCCGCATAAAATGAGTAACCCAGACTTGGGGATCCTTCCTGGAAGGTTCTTTTATTTTTTTCGGCAACGGAAAGAAGATTAACCATATCTTTTGACTTAAACATCGCGTTAATCCGGATATCCGTATCGCCAGCCTTAAAAGAGAAATCTTTCCAGCAATACGATTCAGACAAAGCCTTGTATGTGTCAGGGGAAAACCCGGGGTCATTCCCCAAAAGATTGAGATTTATCAGCGTATCCTGTTGTATCCCTGATCGATAATAGAATTTTATATTCCGCTGGCCAGAGTTTCTGACAAGAGCGGCAAGAGATCTCCGGGCGGCGGCATCGGAAGACGCATCAAATATCTGATTAATTCTATCTTTGCCCGGTATTTTAACGCCGGAATCAATTTTTTCCCTAAACGCGGCATATCTCCCAAATAGCGAGCCATCGATATATTTTGACGAAGTGTAACTTATATCAAAATTCTCTCCCACGATGTTTACCCCTTCGCGCCTATAATAATCTCCGGAACTTTCTGTCGTGCGCGTAGTATGGTGGCCAAACCGGAATCCGTAACTTGAAGAGAGTATATCCACGAGATCGGTCAAGCCAAGTTTATCTCTGCCGCGATATTTCAGATAACGGGAAAACGGCAATTGAATATTTAAATCCAGTGAAATGGCATAGGGATAATTGTATTGGCTCACGGTCTTCGCTATTGAAATTCTATAGGAATACGTAACCAAATCGGCTTTTTCTCCTGTCATGGGGTTGTAGATTTTATATAGCCTTTCTTCGAAGGCCGGAAAAGTCTCCTCTTTTACTTCAAATGATAGTACATTATGCAGGTAATTAATCGCGTCGATATCGGAATTGAATACTATTTGTCCGGTTGCGGCGTCTTTTTTGCTTTTTACATCCAGTCTGACGATGATTTCAAATTTTCCGGTTTTATCCGTATCAATACTCCACAAGGGCTTTCCCCAAGCCTTATTGCGTACCCATTCCCTAATGACCGTAAAGTTATTTTTATATATATCGCGGTTTTTTTTGTATGCCGTCAGGGTTTCCGCTGCGTTTTCCGGGATTTTTATATTGGAATAATTGTCAGTTGTGTATGCTTTTTCATTTAGTTTAGTGCCATTTCTTATATACTGCATTTCAAATTTTCCCTCAAACCCGTAGTTTAGCAACTCCTCCAGTTCTAGCCTTGACCATATCGCATTGCCGTGTTTGGTATAAACGGTTTTATCAGTCAGGAATAATTCAAAACTCAATTGCTGACTCTTCCTATTCTCAAGCTTTCCCGATATACGATATATTTCTACAAACCCTTTATCATAATTTTCAATGGTAAAAGAATCTGCGTAATTGGTTTCGTATTTTCTTTGCGGGTCAAATTTCTGATAATCGTCAAAATTAATTCCGGTTAAATTAATATCAAAGAAGGAACAATCCTCAAAAGCAAGACGCCACCCCCTATGGTTGGAGGGTATGTATCTGACAAAATCGACGGCATCATAAGGTAAATTCATCCTTTCCTGTTCCTCCGCTTCCTCAGATCGCAGCCTTGCTTGTTCCTCAGCTATCCGCCTTTCCTGTATCAGCCTGTGTTGTTGCTCTATTGTTTCTTGTTCACGCTTTTCGCGAACAAGTTTGCCAAGAGCCGGGCTCACACTCTCAGCCAAAGATTCGCAGCCGAGTGTGAACAGAACAAGAATTGTTACAAGAAGCAAAGGAATGTTACGCATTTAAAACCCTCCTGCCAGCAATTAATAGATTAATCACGGGAAATACAATCAAAAAGGCTTTTCCTTTTTTCGCTGTGGCGGTGTGCCGCACGCCAGCGTGATGATACGGGCTTCCAATTCGCTGGTTGGCTTTGCCATTAGTATTACTCCTTCGGCAAATAAGAGAGTTGTTCGGAAACTTTTGCTTCTGAACAACTCTTTTATCAATCCTATCGCCAATTAAAAAATTTAGATGTTACATTCTCCTAGGCAATCTGCGAAACACCAGCCTTCTTCGTTGTTTTTTGTTTTGACCTTACACCATGCCTTCCTGTCTTGGGTATGCGTGTTTTCATTCAAGAAGGTAACAGTATCTCCCTGTTCTAATTTGCAGATATATTCCGATTCAAGCCCCGGCCCCTTTCGTAGCGCCACAGATAAATTTACAGTCAATAGTGTTTTCCCGACAAAAAATAAAGGGTTCTCCGGTGGCGCAGGGGCGTTTGTGTCTGTGGTATTGGGCGGCGGAGCGGCGGAAGCGATAAGCAGAAAGACGGCAGAGAGAATTCCTCCGGTTACAATTGCGTAGACTCCTGATTGAAAATATTGTGAAGCGTCGGGGTCGGACTTAAGTGCGATAACTATAGCGGCGATACCAAGAGCGAGTAGAGAAGCCCAGTCCCAACCGATGGAGACATTCTTTTTGGAAAGCAGCAGTGCGCCTATTACAACGCCCGCGATTGCCGCGATAAAAATAATATAAAGCATGTACCCGGCCGCGACGGCGTCTCCTCCTCCCATTCTGCCCATTTCGCCCGTCAGGTAGCTCGCCAATTGCAAGCCGTTTTGTCCGCAGGCCACAGGCATAAAAAAGCCTATTATGACCAAGAGCAACGCCGCTTTACTGTAGATACGAAATTTTTCTTTCATTTTTGTTTCCTCCAAAAAATTGATTTTTTTACGATAGTTTTCTATCTTAAGTTTTAAGTTCTTCGCCCGGTATTTCTTTGTTAAGAAATTTTTCGAGTTTGTTCCGGTAGCCTGGGGCGAGCGGCAGTCCGTTTAGTATGGGCAGTGTAATTTCCGGGGGAATTACAAGCCATGTGGAGGTTGCCCAGGTTCCACATGGATTACCCGCTGTACCCCAAAAATACCGCAGCCCCAGCATGGGCTGGCCATCCCAAGCAAGCGCGACTATGGCCCAGCGGGCGTTCAGGCTTTTGTACACAACGCTAAAGGGGCCGCCTACATGGTCTCTTGGGGAGTTGATTTTTAAGATGTTATCGTTATCCGCAATATCAAAGTTTTCGCCTGCTTTCATTTTTGCTCCTTTTCTATCAGAAGAATACCGCTGGCAAAACTGCCATCGGGAAGGTCTTTTCTTTGTCCGTCTACCCAGTAACAGGCTTGTTGTCTGCCATCGTTGTCGGTTTTGTACATTCCGGCGATATATACTTTGCCGCCTGACACAGTGATTGAAGTAGCGCCATTGCCGGATAGCTCCTTTCTTTGTCCGTCTACCCAATAACAGGCTTGATAGTCCGGCTGAGCGCTATTGATATCTCTGTCGTATATTCCGGCGATGTATACTTTGCCGTCCAATACTGCGATTGAAATGGCTTGGCCTCCGGATAGCTCCTTTCTTTGCCCGTCTACCCAGTAGCAGGCTTGCGCCTCGTTAGAAGATCCGTTAAATCCGACCCCGGCCATGTAGACCTTGCCACCCGACACGGTGATTGCGCGTACAAGTCCCTCGTCCCTGTGTGCGCCGATTTCTTTTATTACTCCATCTACCCAATACCGGGGCTGGCGCCGCCCCCCGATGATTCCCGTAATGTATAGCCTTCCATCCAGTACCGCAATTTTAGGTAGTGCGGTTGTAATATTTGTATGGTTTACTTTTCCGTCTACCCAGTAACAGAGTTCAACGAGCTGGCCGTCTTTATGACGATAGCTTCCCGCAATGTAAGTTTTTCCGTTTGCCACAACTATTGAAGTCGCAACGCTGCCTTCGGGACCGGGAAGGTCCGTTTTTACTCCGTCTATCCAGTAACAGGCTGTGCGGCTGCTGTCTTGCCAATTTTTTCCGCTATAGCCTACAATGTGTATCTTCCCGTCTGCCATGGTGATTGCCTGTGCCCATGTTCCGCCGGGGAGTTCAGTTCTTACCCCGTTTAACCAGTAGCAGGCTTTGCCTATCTCGCCAGTGCCGTAGGAACCCACAATATAGACATCAGGCCCCTGATTGCCGCAGGCCGCCAGAAGCGCGAGGAGGGCTATAAAAATGATTCCGGGTTTTTTCAATTTGCGATTCTCCCTTAGTAAATTTTGAATAGTGCAATCGCACTATTTTGGTCAATCATATACCGCAATATCAAAACGGTCAAGGCAAAGAATAGTGATATTGCAGTATTTTTATGCAATGGCGAATATCTTTAGGAAGAACCTCAGAAAAGAACTTGATTACCAGGGGTTAACGGTTAAGGAACTAAGTGCAAAAACCAATATCCCAAAGGGTACGCTTGATTGTTATTTAGGTATGCGCGCCTCAATGCCTCCGGCGGACGCCGCCGTTAAAATTGCGCGTGTTCTTGAGGTGTCCGTTGACTACCTTGTTACCGGCCAGGAAGCGCGGGGGAAATCCCTTGTATCAACGACTTCCGTTATTCGCTCTATTGTGCAAATTCTAGAGAACCTTGACGAAAAAGACCAAAATACCGTACTCGGCCTGGTAAAAGTGTTAAAAAAACAAAGCGACGGGTAAATAACATGCCGCGGCGCAGCCGCGGGGCCGCGGGGTCTTGGGTCGCCCCCGGATTGCCGGGCCTGAAAGCGAAGGGGCCGAAGACGGCCCCAAATTTCGGGCAAAGCCCGAAATTTGTTATAGGCGATTTCGGGCTGGGCAAAATCGCGCTATAACTTGGTTATATGCGGTGAATCTGCACAGCAGATTCACCGGCCCGGTGTTCAGCAAGCCGCGCGAGGGATTGGAGGGGTTGCGAAGCAAGCCGCGCGCGCAGCGCGCGGCCGGAGCGGCAGCGGAGCCCCGCAAAGCCCGGTTCCGGCGGCTTTGCGCCGGAACGCGCCAAAAGGAGAAAATATGCAGATATAGGCCGAATGGCCCTTGCATAAGTACGAAAATCTGGTTATTCTTGTAGATATAAGGAATGTGGAGGGCAGCATGGCGGATAAAGATGAACAGTTGCAGCTTGTAACGTTTCAGTTGGGCGATAAACTCTATGGCATCAATATTATGGATGTCAAGGAAATTCAAAGGATGCAGGAAACTCGGGTTATTCCGAATGCTCCGTCGTTTGTCGAGGGGATTTTTAAGCTGCGCAGTGATATTATTCCTGTTATTAATTTGCATCGCAGATTTCATATAAGAAAGGGTCAGATTAGCGAGGAAGATAAACTTCTAAATGGGATAATTATTCTGGATATTGACGGGATGCGGCTGGGGATAATTATTGACAGGGTGTCGCGGGTTCTTACGGTTCACGGGGGGCAGGTTCAGCCGCCGCCGCCTATTATTTCGGGTATAGGGGCGGAGTATATCGTGGGCGTTGTTAACCGGGATGATGGATATTTGATTTTACTTGATATCCGGCGGCTTTTTAATTCACGGGAGCTTCAACAACTGGAAGCGATACGCGGATAATTAATTCATGGCAATACCTGTAATACGTCCCACTATTAAAAGAGCGGATATGGACTCTGTCTTGACGTGTATGGTGTCGGATTCACTGGGGCCGGGGCTTCTTGAGCGCCGGCTGGTTAAGGATGTGGCCGAATATCTTGGGTGCGCGGGCGGGGTCGCTTTGCGGGAATATGGCCGGGCAATAGGTCTGGCGCTGGATGCGCTGGGTTTGGAAAGGGGCTGCAAGGTAATAGTTTCCGCGCTGGCGCCGCGGGTGTATCTGGATGTACTGCGCGGCAGGGGTATTGAGGCTATTTTTTGTGATGTGGATGAGGATTCGGGGTGTTTGTCGCCCGCGGGGGTTCTGCCTCTGCTTGAGCAGGGGATAGCGGCGATTGTGGTTCACGCGACTCTGGGTTTTGCGCCGGATATGAACGGTTTCGCGGAATGCGGGGTTCCCATTATAGAAGATATTTCGCAGGCGGTGGGCGCGCATACGGGAAGCCGTAAACTTGGGGCCTGCGGGAATTATACGGTTATTTCTATGGAGCCGGACGGCGTTATAACCGCGGGGGGCGGCGTTCTTCTTTTATGCAGGGGGCGTAAGGAAGCCGGCACTTTATCGAAGCTGACGGAAACTCTTTTGCCGGAGGCGCTTCTTCCTGATTTTAACGCGGCTTTGGGGATAACGCAGATAAAGAATATCGAAAAATTTATTGAGAGGCGCAGGGATATAGCGGCGGTTTTTTCTCACGCGGCAATGCAGGGGCGGCATAAGATACCGACGCAAAAGGGAGACGGGGAAAATGTTTTCTTTTCGTTTCCTGTGCTTTTGGTTTCCGGTATGAAGGATGTTCAGGCTTATGCCCGCAAGAAGGGGGTGGAGACGCAGGCGGCTTTCGCGGAATCTGTTCTGGCGTATTTGCCGGAGTCCGCCGCGGGGGGTTCGGCCTCCGGCGAGGGTTCCGCGGCTGGCGCTGGCGAGGGGTCCGCGGCGGGAGGGGGCAGGGGGTTTCCGGTCGCGCGGTCTTTTCTTTTGCGGTGTCTGCTTTTTCCGCTGTACCCGTCTTTGACAAAGAAGTCGGTGGATGATATTGCGAAGATTCTTTCGACATTGCCGTGAGCGCCGTGATTGGTCTAAAACTACAAAACTTACAGATCCATTTACAAACCCTGACTTTTTGCGGTATCCTGAGGCTGCATGGTAAACAGGAATTTTCTTTGTATCTTTTTTCGGATTTTTTTGGCCGTACTCGCGTTGGGCCTTTTTTCCTGCGGAGGCGCTCCGCGCGAGACCCTGCCCCGTGAGGAGCGGTTTTCCATAGGCATAGGCAAGATGGAGGATGAGATAGACATCTTTCAGTTTCAACAGGTCGCGGCCCTGTCTGAGACCTCTTTATACATGAGGGACGGAATTTTTTATGTGGGTTCGGGGTCGTCGTTCAAGGTCATGGAGTTTACCTCCCACGGGGATATTCTGTCCATGTACTATAATCCCGACGAAAACCCCCAGCCCGTGATTCTTCAGGACGCTTCCGCGGGCGGGGCCAGATCAAACCGCAGGGCGTATCCCTACGCTTTTCACTCTGTGGGGAATATAGCCGTGTCCGGGGCGAAGATGCTCTATGTGGAGGACCTCCTGCCCCGTGAGCGCGAGGTGACGGACGAAAAACTGGGCATCAAACTGAATAAAATCATTCTGCGTTTTGAAAACGGCGAGTACCGCGGCTATTTGGGGCAGGATGGAATTGGCGGTATTCCTTTTCCGTTTATTCAATCCCTGCATATCCTGAAAGATGACGAAATAAGCGTTTTGTGCCGGACAATGACCGACTGGATTGTTTTTTGGTTTTCCGCCGGGGGAGAAAGGCTCGCGGCTGTGCGCATTTCCGCGGAGAATCTCCCCGCCCCGGAGGGGGAGGGGGTTTTCGCGAACCTGGAGACAATTATTCCCGACTATGCGGAAAAGGTTTTGTACCTGAAGATTGATTATTACCGCGAAGGCAAGGACGGCCCCACGGGTATAAAGTACGGTATAGAGGATTCCATCTCGCGTATATATCGTTTCGACGCGGGTACTTCCCGCTATGACGGTTTTTTGGATATACCCCAGAATGTGCGGCGCGAAAGGGGAGGGAATCTTTTTGAAATGCAGGATGTCCGTTATTCCTACGAGTTTATAGGCGTCGCCGCGGGGGGGAATTTTTTTCTCAAGAGCAGGGAAGAGGGTAATGTGCATCAGCTTTTGATTCTTGCGCAAAACGGGCATGTTCTGCGCCGCCGCGATCTTGCGGTGGAGGATTCGCAGCTTCTTTTTTCTGTTTTTCATGTGTCGCCGGAAGGGATTCTTTCCGCGCTTTTGGCTTCTGAAACCGGCGCGAGGGTTGTGTGGTGGCGCAGCGACGCGCTTCTTGAAGGTATTTAAACAGAGGTTTTTGTGATATGCAGAGGCGGCTTTTAACCTGTACGGAAATGGCGGCGGCGGATAAATCCGCGCAGGAGGATTACGGTATTCCCGCCCTTGTGCTTATGGAAAACGCCTCGCGCAGCGCGGCGCGGTTTATTCTGGACCTTTTTGCCGCAGGCCGCGGGGACTGCGGAGACGGTATGATTCTTGTCGCCGCGGGAAAGGGTAACAATGCAGGAGATGCTCTGGCGGCGGCGCGCCACCTTTTTCTTGCGGGTATTAAGAACCTGCACATTCTTCTTCTGCGCAGGGATTTGGGGGAACTGCCCCGTATTCATTGCGCCGTTCTGGAACGCCTTGGCCTTCCTTTTACCGTCTTTGCCGAGGATCCCGCGCAGGCTGCGCGCCGCGTGGAAGGGGCGTCCTGGATTATTGACGGACTCTTCGGCATAGGTATAAGGGGGCCGCTGCGGGATGATCCTGCCCGTCTTGTTGCAATGATAAACCAATCCGCGGCGCGGGTTATTTCTCTTGATGTGCCCTCCGGGCTTTCGGATGGGTTTTGCGCTTCATGGCCCGCGGCGCAGGCCGATTATACCCTGAGTTTTGCCGCGCCGAAACTCTGCCTGTATCTTCCGCTGGGCAGAAAGGCCGCGGGCCGCGTTGAAATCCTTGACGCGGGGTTTCCCCCGGAGTGCCTTGAGCGGCCCTCGCCCGCGGAACTTTTGCAGAAGGGCGAGGTTCTTAAAACCCTTCCCCGGCCGCGGCTTTTTGATTACAAAAATAGCCGCGGGCATGTCGCTGTTTTTGCGGGATCGCCGGGAACCACGGGAGCGGCTCTTTTGTGCGCCGAGGCGGTTTTGCGCGCGGGCGCGGGCCTTGCCAGTGTTTTTGCCTCCCCCGATGTGTATACGGTTCTGGCTTCTTCCTGCCGCAGCGTCATGGTAAAATCCCCGGGGAAAGCGGATGAGTGGGACCCTTCGGCATACAAAGCGATTCTCGCGGGACCCGGCTGGGGCAGGGATGCGGGATCCGGTATTCAGGACAGGAGAGCCTGGCTGCGGCGTTTTATAGAAAGCGGCCTTCCCGG
>JAISQU010000024.1 GCA_031274005.1 Spirochaetales bacterium | reverse complement strand
CCCTTAGCGGAAGTCCAGGGGTGACTGACACCGATTTAGCCGTCTCCGCGAAAGCGGGGGCGGCTTTTTTGTTGCGGGGAGCGCAGGGGGGCAGGGGTAATTGACACCATTTCCCCAAGACGGGGTCTGTATACGCTTCGCCGCCGGTAGGCGGCTCGGGCTCCGGTTTTGCTCTGAGCCTGTCGGACTTCTAACGCAATACGAGCCGAAGACGGCTCTGCGATTTTCGGGAAGACCCGAAAACGCATTACCCCCGCAATTTTGCGGAGCAAAATTGCGCCGTCTTGAACTACGCAAGCCATTGCGGGCAATGGCTTGGCCTTAAGCGCAACAGGCTCATAGGTCATTCCGCTACGCTTCATTCCCACGCCGCACTCCACCCACATTTTGCCAGCCCTGGTCTTTGCTCCGCAAAGCCCTTATTCGGGCTGGCAAAACGTCGTCAACAGCCGAAACGTTATCGGCAAGAAACAAAATAATTTTTTCCGGAATGTCATCACGGATTTGATTTTGTCAAGACGCAATAGAAATGTCTAACCGGGGGCTTGTTCCCCGGAGCTTCTTAAGATTATTCTATGAAGTTGTTCGGAAACTTCAATTTCTGAACAACTCTTATATTTGGCAAGGCCAAGGGGAACAAGTGGCGGAAGAGCTTTTCAACAGTACTATGCCGGCGGATTCAGGCGATAGGTATTTTCTGGAACGGCCGCGGGTAGACCGGCTGCTTGCGGCAGCCTTGCAAAGCCATGTGGTCACCGTGGTAGCCGGGGAGGGCAGCGGCAAAACCTACGCGGTGAATTCCTTTCTCCGGAAGGATCCCCGGAAGACTATCTGGATACAGATTTCGCAGCGGGATAACCTGGGCTGGCGTTTCTGGGAAAACTATACAGGGGAAGTAGCCCGCCTCAACCCGGAGGCCGCGAAGATACTTGCCGGCATGGGCTTTCCCGAATCGAGCCGTCAGTTTGACCGGTACCTGACCCTCATAAAAAATGAAATCGTAACCCACGAGCGGTATGTGATTGTATTGGATGATTTTCATTTACTCACCAACCCCTCTATACTGCTGTTTCTGGAACGGACGCTGTCCGCTCCGGTTTCAAAAAATGTCATTACCCTGATCTCCCGTACCGAACCTGCGATGAACACCGTGAATTTTCTGTCCAAGGGGCTGCTCTCTCAAATTACCGTAGAGGATCTCCGGTTCAGCCGGGAAGAAGTGGATGAATATTTCCGCCTCCATGATGTTCCCCTTGCGGAAGAAGAGCTTGAGCGGATCTGCCGCGAAACCGAAGGCTGGCCCCTGGCGCTTGGCCTCATCCTTCAGGAAATAAAAGCGGACAATTCCGGCGTCCGCAGTTGGGACAGAGTGATGCTGCCTATCAGGAAAATGGAAGAGAATATTTTTGAGGTCATGGACAGAAATCTCCGGAAATTCCTGGTCAAACTTTCTCTGATTGAGCATTGGCCCCGGAATCTTCTTGAACGCCTCGAACCGGAAGGTAAAAACATTTGCGCCATGGAAAACTTTACTTCGGTGATACGCTTTGATTCCTATCTTCACGGTTTCCGGATTCATCAGCTCTTTCTGGATTTCCTCAAAGAAAAACAGGGAGAGCTGTCCCGTGAGGAAATAAGGGAGGTCTGCGGTATCGACGCCCAGTGGTGTATCGAAAATAATCTTCCCACCGACGCGGCTGTGGATTATGAACGGGCAGGGGACTGCGGCGGCCTCTACAGGCTTATTGATTCTCTTCCGCAGATGCTGCCCCGCGCGGTGGCGTCTTTTTTTCTGGGGACTGTTGAGCGGCTGGTTGGCGCGGGCCGGCAGGATGAGGAGGACGGGGATTTTCTTTATCTGCGCTTTATCGTCCGCTCCCGGCTTCTTGCGTTTCTGGACCGCTTTGACGAATCAGCACGGGAATGCCGCGCGGCCATTGCCCGTTTTGAGCCGCGGGCCCCGTGCCCTCTGCGTTCCCGCATCCTTGCCGGCGCGTACAACAACCTGGGAATATTAAGCATACTCGCCTGCAAATATACACGGGATTATAACTTTGCCCGCTGGTTTGAAAAAGCCTGCCGGTATTACCGTGAAAATCCCGAACCGGCCGGGGGGCAGCTGGGTCAGAGCAATCTGGGCTCCTATGTGATTCAGATAGGGGTTCCCGCGGAACCGGGAGAAATTGAAACGTTCGCGGAGGCGTATGCCGCCGCCGTGCCCTACGCCTCCGTTTCGCTTTCCGGTTACCTCTATGGCGCCGATACTCTGGTCAGGGCGGAGCTGGCTTATTACCAGGGGGACTTAATCAGGGCGGAACAATTCGCCCGCCGCGCGGTATACCAGAGCCGGGAAAAAAAACAGTACGAAGTGGAAAACCGCGCGCTTTTTTATCTTATGCGGATTGGTATTCATACAGGCGATGCCGCGGGCATCCGGGAGCTTGAACGGCAGCTTGAAGCCCAGCTTGAGATCCCCGAATACTTAAACCGTTATAACATTCACGACATCATCATGGGGCGCTTTTATACCCGGATCGGCTTGACAGGAAAAATCGCCTCCTGGCTCAGGGATGAATATGAGGGGGAGCTGAACGTCCTGTTTCGCGGTTTCGATACCCTGGTAAAGGCCCGCTGCCTGTTTACCGAAAAGGACTACGCGGCGGCTTTACGGGCTCTTGAGGAGGAAAAGGCCCGCGGCGATTTGGCCGGCATCCTTCTGGGAAAACTGGAAATGCTTGTTCTTGAAGCGGCGCTGCGGTATCATCTGGGGGAGGAGGGCGCGCTTGAAACTCTGGAAGAGGCTTATCTGCTGGCCGCCCCGAATTCCCTGAATATGCCCTTTATCGAATTGGGTGAGAATATGCGGCTTCTGGCGGGGGCTGCTCTTGCCGATGAAAAGAGCAGGATTCCCCGGCTCTGGCTTGAAAACATCAGAAACCGGGCTTCGGCCTACGGCAAACAGGTTTCTTTAATTGTGGAACACTATCAGGCCGAAGCCGGGGAGGAACAAAAACCCGGCGTCTACCTGACCCGCCAGGAACGGAGCGTCTTGTCCGGCGTCTCCCGCGGGCTTAAACGAAAGGACATCTCAGTTGAAACCGGCCTTTCTCTGAACACGGTCAGGGTTATCATCAGCGCCATCTACGGCAAGCTGGGGGCGGTCAACAGGGCGGACGCCATACGCATCGCTACTGCGAAGGGTCTGCTGCCAGGAGGCGGGAAGGAGCGGAAAAAGCGTTTTGTGTAAAAAGCGCGAAAAATTGCTTTGGCTCTTCACTCTCCGGCCGTAAACCAGCTAAACTATTTTCATGAATACCATCGTTCTTTTTCTTTCAGGAAGACGGGTTCCCCGGGACGCGGAAAAACGCATCGCGGAATGTTCAGGCGGCGGAAATATCCTGATAACAAACAGCAGGGCCGAAGCCGAAGAACTGCTCGACACGATAGAAGTCGCGGCGGGGGATTTTCCGCAGGATCTGATCCCGCGGGCGGCGGCCCTGAAATGGTTTCAGCAGTGGTACGCGGGCGCGGACTGGCTCCAGCGTTACCCCCTGGCCCGCGCGCAGCCTTTTGTCCTGACAAACGCATCGGGGGTTCACGGCCCGCAAATGGCGGAACATCTGTTCGGGCTTCTTATTGCCTGGTACAGACATTTTCCCGAAATTTTTGCCGCGCAGAAACAGCATGAATGGAAAAGAGATGTCCTCCATAAAGCAGAGCTTCTGTATGGAAACACTCTGCTGATTTTGGGTTTTGGCTCAGTTGGAGAAGAGGTCGCGAAAATCGCCGCCGCTTTTGGCATGCGCGTCACAGGCGTCCGCCGAAGCCCGCCGTCCGGGCCTCCGCCGCCGGGCGTGGAAAAAATTGTGGATTTTAAGCGCCTGCATGAGGTTTTGCCGGAGGCGGACGTTGTTGTGGACATACTGCCCTATACACAGGAGACCCGGCATCTTATGGGAGAAAAAACATTCGCCGCCATGAAAAAGACCGCGGTCTTTGCAAATATAGGCCGGGGCGTAACCGTTGACGAGGAGGCTCTTGTCCGGGCTGTGCGCGGCGGAATAATCGCGGGCGCTGTTCTTGACGTTACGGAGACCGAACCGCTTCCTCCCGAATCGCCCCTGTGGGATGTTCCCGGCATCATCATTACGCCCCACTATTCGGGGTCACATCCCCGGTACGATGAAATAGTTTTTGATCTGTTTCTTGACAACCTGGGGCGTTATGTAAAAGGCGAACCGCTTCTCAACAGTGTGGATAAAGAGCTGGGATATTAGTACACAGTCGAGCCGGTTCCAAAATGAAAACATTTTTTGAAGTCCGTGGGGCGCAATGGGATAGGAGCGGAAATCCTTTTGGTCTGCCAAAAGATTGGAGCGGATAGCCCGGTTTTTTGCGGCTTTGCCGCAAAAAATGCGCACGAATGATTATAGTTTTCTTATCTAAGAATGAGGCTTATATATCCAGATACCCGCCTTTTTTCAGATCCATCATAATCTTCTGGCCAAGCCGCATTCCCCATTCCTGACCCGCGGCCATTGATTCCTGCGTCATTGCGGGGGTCTCTTCGATAACCCTGCGGCCAATGGGCGACTCGTAAAACTCAATGAGCTTTTTTATTTCCTGATGCGTGTAGTGTTTATCATAAATGACGATGTGCAGTCTGACAAACTCATTTGTATCGACTTTTTCACGGAACATATCCCATACTTTTTGCGGCACATTCGGCACAAGCTGGCTAAGCTGCGGAATCAGCATATCAAAAATCTGAACAGCGGTACTCTTCATATTCATAAGTTCGACAAGCCGCGCGATATCCTCTTCTTTTGTCCGTGTCTGGGAAAACGAGAGAACCGCCATGCCCATAAGAATACAGACAAGTATACATTTTTTCATATACGCTCCTTAGCTTAAATAGTAACCCCTGCGGCCGGATGTGACAACCGTGAACTATCAGCCTGTTACGCTTCAAGCCAAGCCATTGCCGCAATGACCCCGCGAAAGTTCAAGCCGTCTTCGGCTCGTATTCGTTAGAAGTCCGACAGGCTCCCATGTATGATTGGAACGGGTAATAGTTTTTTTTTCTAAAAACATGTATCATATCCTGACCTTATGGGCCAAGTTCAGGGCGAAGCCGTGCGCCTGCGCCCTTTGTAACAGATGGAGCGGATTTCTCCGGTAAAGAAAGAGGGGGTAACGGCATCTTTAATGGACAACGAAGCGGTTTTGCAGGGACAGGCAGGACAGGGGCAGTTGGCGGCGCAGCTGCAGATTGCCAAAACGGACAAACACGCTATGAATACCTTGATCCATGACTATCTGCCGTTCATTAAAAAATGCGTTTCCGGCGTCTTTTTTAAAAAAGAACTTCGGGAGGAATATGTAACCGAGGCTATGCTTGGTTTTTTGCAGAGCGTGCGGACCTACCGGAGCGAATCCGGCGCGTTTATTCCCTACGCCCAAACCGTTATTCGAAACAGGCTCTTAAACTCGGCGGAAAAGGAAGCGCGTGTCCAAAAATTTCTTTTCAAAAAACCTCTATCGGCGGATGAGGGGAACGGGGAACATTCGCGCCCGGAATATGAAACAGCCCGGCGCAGCTACGAATTAACGGTAGAACAGGAAAATTTACGCCTTGAAATAACGCAGATAAACGCGGAATTTTCAGGGTGGGATTTTGACGTTACGGATTTGGTAAAACACCGGCCCAAACAGGACCGTTCAAGGCTCACCTGCCAGACACTGGCGGTTTCCGCGCTTGCTCACCCGCCGCTTATTGCCGAAATGAAAGAAGCCCGCAAACTGCCGGTCAAAAAACTCACCGCCCTTACCGGCTGTTCCGAAAAAATCCTTGAAAAATACCGGCGTTACATTATCGCGCTTATTCTCATTATGGACGGCGAGTATCCGTATATTCAGTCTTTCTTGCCCGCCATGAAAGATCTTTGCAAACAGGAAGGAATACCATGAAAGGTGTTATATGGAAAATTGAGGGGCGAAAAAGCATAGTCCTTTTTCAGAATGGAGACTTCCGCGCCATACCAACGCCGCCTGAGGCGCAAACCGGAATGGCCCTTACCGTTTCGTATAACAAAAAGCGGCTTTTTGTTTTCGCGGGGATACTGTGCTCCCTCGTGATTACCGTGGTTTTTGCGGCGCTCATGTATTTTTTGCCCGCGGGGTATATCGACATCATATACGGGCGGGAAGACCGGCGGATAATCGTAGAACTGATGGTTAACCGCTTTGACCATATTCTTGAGACCCGTATCTTTAGTTCGCAGCCGGCGTTTTCCGCGTCCCTTCCGCCACTCAAATACGAAGAACTCGATGAGGGATACGCGAATACCCTCAAGGCCGCAAGCCTGTTGCCGATGGCCCCGGATGTACGCGTCCAGATTACCCACAAGGATATACGGCGGGCGGAAAAAATCAAGGCGCGGCTTGAGTATTTGACCAAAGCGGTTGAGGAAATGACCGGACGCAAACTGTCGCTGGCCTTTGAGATAGAGCAGTATAAGTAACTCACCTTACGCATGAGAAAATTTAAACCACTGACCACACGGACCTCACAGACAGCTCCACGGACTAATTCATGATGTGTTATAGATAATTTTTATGTCCGTGTTGTCCGTGTTGCGTTGCTTTTGCTACCTAGTCATTAATTTTACTTCGAAATTCCCTCTTTTGTCCGTGTCGTCAGTGTGGTCGCAAAGTGGTTAATTTCTTTAATTATGAACCCCTCGCCCCCCCGTTTTCGCCCCGCCGCTTTGTATTCTATAGGCGAGCGGGAAAAAGCTGCTACTACAGAGGCTCTCGCAAACGTATTACAGGAGGCATGGTATGAAAAGCACAGGATTAAAAGCGGGAATGTTGGCGGGACTGCTGGCAGTCATCACTATAGGGGCGTTTGCCCAAACCGAAGGCGACTTTACGACCTACCTGGACTGGATGGGAAACATCACCATCACCGGCTATAACGGAAACGCCGAGGATGTGGTTATTCCGGCAGCCATAGGTGGCGCGAGGGTCGAGGCCGTCGGCGAAAACGCCTTCGCGGGGAACGCGGCAATCCGAAGCGTTACCATTCCCGCTTCGGTTCGGGAAATTAAACAGGGCGCTTTCCGGGGCTGCGCGGGGCTTGCTTCAATCAGCCTGCCGCAGAGTTTGACCGGCGTCAAAGCCGGGGCCTTTGAAGACTGCACGAGCCTTGCGTCGGTTACTATTCCCGGCTCGGTGCGGGAAATCGGTAACGGGGCTTTCCGGGGCTGCGCGGCCCTTGCCGCTATTACCTTGCCGCGAGGCTTGGAAGAAATTGAGGTAGGGGTGTTCGCGGATTGCACGGCATTGCGCACTATCGCGCTTCCTTCGGGTTTGCGGGAAATAAGCCGGGACGCTTTTTACGGCTGCACGGCGCTTACTACCGTAACGTTTCCCCCGGGTCTGAAAGATATAAAGCGCGGCGCGTTTATCGGCTGCGTTTCATTGGATGCCGCCACAAAAGATACCATTTTGCGGCGTTTCGGCTTAAAATCAATATATGGGTAATAATAAAAAAACTGTGCGCCATTTGTGCGCAGGGGCGGCGGAAGCGGCGGGATATCCGGTAATGGGGCAGCCTTGTTTCATCGGGCAGAAAAACATAAGCATACGAAACAGGATTGTCTTTTGGAAGGGAGTGTTCCGCCGGATTTTCTTATGCGTTTTTTGCCGGGACTATGTAAGAAAAAGCATAAGCCGGCGAAAGGGAACATGTAAAAGGTGCGGGGCCTGTTGCGGACTCTTTATGAAACAATGTGTATACCTGCGATTTGACGAACAGGGAAAGAGTCTTTGCGGTATCTACCAGGGACGCAGAATGTCTAACTGCGTAATTTTTCCCATAGATGAAAGGGATATAAACGATAGAAACAGGGTTTCGGAAATGCCCTGCGGCTATTATTTTTAACGGCGGGAACGCTTTCACGGAAATTGCGGATGGGACATAAAGCGTAAAGGCAATCGCTTCGCAATTGCCTTGTAACCGGGAGTTTTGTTTTCCTGTGTGAAGGGCGCTGGTGACTTTCACCGCAATTTCCGGGGCCGACATGCGGTTCGCCTATGCGGGGTCGACGCTTTCACGGAAATGTGCGGCGGAAGGCATAACCATAAAGGCAATCGCTTCGCAATTGCCTTTATATTCAGGCGTTATGTTTTTTAGCCCGAAGAGTCTTGGTGACTTTCACCGCAATTTCCGGGGCCGACATGCGGTTCGCCTATGCGAACCGCATGTCGGCTACTTGACTCATACTCTACATATTTGTTATACTCGTATCTGTGAAATTTTTCACAGATAAATGCTGTCTGCCGCCGCCGACGCTTGAACGGCTGGCTCGTTTGTATACTCTTTTGGGTCGTCTTGAGGAAGCGCAAACCCGTCGCGTTACCTCCCGCGCTCTGGAAGGGCT
The DNA here is from genome assembly GCA_031274005.1 of Spirochaetales bacterium. Lineage (GTDB taxonomy): Bacteria > Spirochaetota > Spirochaetia > DTKZ01 > DTKZ01 > JAISAF01. The sequence continues at coordinate 3,153 of JAISQU010000024.1, read as the reverse complement.
TTTGTCCGTTCCCTGTCATACAATACGGAAAGACATCAGTCTTCTGGGCGCGGCGGCGAAGGCAGAACGGGGATACGATGTTGCCGCTTTGCGGCAGACGCTTGGACTCCGGCTGGGGCTGAGCGCCGGGTATTCCGTGTGCCTTGTGGGCCTGGGGCGGCTGGGCGGCGCAATACTGAACCAGGCCGGGGCGGACAGGCGGTATCCCCTGGCCGCGGCCTTCGACGCCAGCATGAACCGTATTGAGCTGACCCGGACGGATGTGCCCCTGTACCACTCTACCCAAATAAGCCGTGTTGTGCGGGAGAAGGCCATTACCGCGGGCATCATCACCGTACCTCCTCATGCGGCCTGGGAAGCTGCCGAAAGGCTCATCGCGGGAGGCGCGCGGGGCATAGTCAATTTTTCGCCTGTTATCATAACCGCCGCGGACAAGCCGGTTGTGGTAAGAAATATCTCCCTTACGGGGGAACTTGACGTCATAGCGGCGTACATACATATGCAAGGAGTGTAGAATGAGCAGAGTTTTCAATTTTTCACCGGGTCCGTCGATGCTGAGCGAGGCCGTTCTGAAAAAGGCGGCCGAACAGATGCTTGACTTCGAGGGATCGGGCCAGTCCGTTATGGAAATGAGCCACCGGTCGCCGGTTTTCGAAAAAATCATTACCGGCGCGGAAAGCCTTTTGCGGGAGCTTATGGGCATTCCCGATAATTATAAGGTTCTTTTTTTACAGGGCGGGGCTTATACGCAGTTCGCCATGGCGCCCCTGAACCTTCTGCCCGAAGGCGGCGAGGCCGACTACATAGAAACCGGCGTGTGGGCGGCAAAGGCGGCCGACGAAGCGGAAAAATATGGTACGGTAAACCGGCCGGCCTCCTCCAAAGACAAAAACTATTCGTACATACCCTCGCCCCTGCCAAAGCCGCGCGGCGGCGCCGCCTACTATCACATAACGACAAATAACACTATTGTTGGCACCCGCTATACGAACCTTCCCGAAACCGGGAAGGTCCCCCTGGTGGCGGACATGTCAAGCAACATCATGTCCGAGCCCATGGACATAAGCCGCTTTGGCCTTATCTACGCGGGGGCGCAGAAAAATCTCGGACCCGCCGGCGTGACAATCGTTATTGTGCGCGAAGACCTTCTGGGCAGGCATCGCCCCCTCACCCCCGCCATGCTGCGCTACGACATTCACGCGGAAAACAAATCGCTCTACAATACGCCGCCCTGCTACGGCATATACATTATCAAACTCGTTCTTGAGGACATAAAAAGCCGCGGCGGCCTTCCCGCCATATACGAAATCAACAAAGAAAAGGCGAACATACTCTACGATTTTCTTGACCGCTCGCGCCTGTTTAAAGCCACCGCGGAGAAAAAGGACCGTTCGCTTATGAATATTCCCTGTACGCTCCCCACGGAAGAACTGACCGGGGCCTTTCTGAAAGAAGCCGGAGAGCAGGGCTTTGTCAATCTGAAAGGCCACAGGCTTGTGGGCGGCCTGCGCGCGAGCATCTACAACGCGATGCCTCCCGAAGGCGTTAAAAAACTCGTTGCCCTGATGGAAGACTTCGAAGCGCGTAACGCGGAAAAAGGGGCGTAAGATGTACAGGATTCAGACGCTGAACAAAATTTCGGCAAAGGGTCTGGAGGTGTTTCCCCGCGACGATTACGAAATCGCCTCGGAGTTTTCGCAGCCCGACGCAATCCTTGTGCGCAGCGCCGCCATGCACGAGATGCAGATGCCCCCGTCCCTTCGGGTTATAGCCCGCGCCTGCGCGGGAACAAACAATATTCCCGTGGAGCGCTGCACCAGGGCGGGAATCGTTGTATTCAACACGCCGGGGGCCAACGCGAACAGCGTCAAGGAAATGGTTATCGCGGGGCTGCTTCTTTCTTCGCGCAAAATCTGCGACGGCATACTGTGGGCGAGGGGCCTTGCCGGCAGGGGCGAGGAGATTCCCGCTCTCGTGGAAGCTGAAAAATCCCGCTTCGCCGGGCCGGAGCTTCTTGGCAAAACCATAGGCGTCATTGGCCTGGGCGCCATAGGGGTTCTCGTCGCCAACGCCGTTACATCCCTCGGCATGAGAGTCATAGGCTATGACCCCTTCATCTCCGTGGAATCCGCCTGGCGTCTGTCCCGCGAAGTCGAAAGAGCCCAAGGGCTGGAAAGCCTCCTTAAACAGTGCGACTACCTCACCATACACACGCCCCTTCTGGACAGAACCCGCGGGCTTTTAAACGCCGAACGTTTCGGCTTCATGAAGCCCGGAATGCGCGTGATGAACTTTGCCCGCGGGGGCCTTGTCAACAACACCGACCTGATTAAGGCCCTGCGCTCAGGGCAGGTCGCCCGCTATGTAACGGATTTTCCCGAAGAGGACCTCTTGCGCGAAGAAAACGTTATCGCCGTTCCGCACCTGGGCGCTTCTACGCCCGAGTCCGAAGAAAACTGCGCCGTCATGGCCGCGGGTCAAATCAAAACCTTTCTTGAGACCGGCAACATCCGCCACTCCGTTAACTTCCCCGACTGCGTCATGGAAAGAACCTCACGCAGACGCATCATAATCGCCAACCGAAACATCCCCAACATGGTTGGTCAAATTACCACGGTTCTTGCCTCCGGCAGAATCAACATTGACGACCTGCTGAACCGCCACAAGGACGAACTTGCCTACAACATCATCGACATAGACAACGAAGTAAGCGGCGATCTCCTGGAAAAACTGCGCGGCATAGAAGGGGTTATCATGGTACGGGAGGTTTAGCGGGTTCCGCTTATGTGGCGGCGACGTGACGATTGACAAAGACCAAAAAGGGGGGCACATTTGCGGGGAGGATACACAATGGCTGAAAATTATGCTGATTCACCTAATGTCGAGGTTGAAGCGGAAACCGCCGAAAATGCGGTTTTGATGGAAAATCCTTTTAATCCCGCTAAAATAGACATTACTACAAAGCCATTGACTATTGACCTTTTGATTGGGAAAGGCATGGTTCATCAGCCCCTTTCAGGGGTCGGCAATCATAGGTAAATATTATATGCGCCGCTATTCAGCGGCGCTGAATTGTACCCCGGAGCTCTGCTCCGGAAAGTGAGTTGGCCTACCACAAAATGGAAAGGCTCTTAAATTTACGGGTTATGAACC
>JAISQU010000342.1 GCA_031274005.1 Spirochaetales bacterium | reverse complement strand
TCCTTATAATTCGGAATTTGGGCGCATTTGCGGCGTAAAACGCCGCAAACCGGGCTTTTCGCTCCAATCTTTTGGCTGCGCCAAAAGGATTTCCGCTTCAATCCCTTGCGCGCCCGGGGCAGACTGTCCGAAAACTCGTAGAGGACGCATAAAAATACCAGTTGATAGAATTTTTACGCAGAATACGATGAGAATTTCGCGTTCAACTGCATAAATATACGAAAAGAGGCTATGCTGTTCTAGTTTTCGGACAGCCTGGGGGGGGCAAGATATTAAACAGGCTCTAACGGCGGGCAGGCTTTCACGGAAATGCGCGGAAGGGAGATAGCCCAAAAGTGCAATCGCTTCGCGATTGCATTATACACAGGAGCTTTGGCGACACGCCTGAAGAACCCTTGTGACTCTCACCGCAATTTCCGGCATGGATTTTAGTCCGGGCACAGCCCGGACTAAAATCCATTGACATCCCCCCTCTTGTAGACTATACTTCCGACAGCAGGAGGTTTCAGTGGCTAAACATCCGACTTTGCAAGATGTCTGGACTATGTTTCAGGAATCCGACAGGAAATTCCGTGAAATGTCGGAAGAGACCAATAAAACAATTCGTGAGATGTCGGAAGACTCCGACAGGAGATTCCGCGAAATGTCGGAAGAATCTGAACGGATGTCGCGCGAAACCGACCGGGCCATCAAAGAGATGTCACGGGAATCTCAAAAAGCGCTGCAGGAAGCCTGGCGTATAGTCGGCAATCTGGGAAACAAATTGGGCGTCGTGGTTGAGCATCTGGTATTGTCCAATATAAAAGAAAAATTCAACGCCCTTGGTTATGGGTTTTACAAAACCGTATTAAATATGCAGGTCGAAAACAAGGAAAAAGATATTTATGCGGAAGTTGACGCCATGCTGGAAAGCGGCGAATATACCCTCATAATAGAAGTGAAAACCCAGTTGAAGGTAAAAGATGTGGATGACCATCTTGACCGGCTGGATAAGCTGCGGCTCAATGAACCCTATAGCGCGTGTAAATTTCTCGGAGCCGTGGCGGGGGCTATTGTCGCGGATAATGTAAAAAAATATGCCCTGAAAAAGGGCTTCTACGTGATAAGGCAGTCCGGCGATACCGTGACAATAGAAAACCCCGGCGGTTTTAAACCACGGGAGTGGTAACAGGCTCTTATGCATACACGCGTAAAAAAAGGCGGATTGACGGGCCTCATCCTTGCCGGGTTTTTCTTTTTCGGCTGCTCCGCGCAGGACAGCTACTTTATGACAGGTTCAAAGGAAGCCAGGCTCGAGACAAAAAAACTGCTCGAACTTTTACGGGAAGAAAAGGACGGCAGCGAGGCGCGGTTCATACTGATTCAGCAGATCGCCAACAATCTTATGACCGGCGGGTATCCTGAACGGCTCAATCTTTTTCTCACAACCTATATAGAGCATAATCCCACAGACCCTTTTAATGCGTACTATCTTTTTATCGTTGCCCAGAACTACAAAAACGCGAAGGCTTATCCCCTGGCCGCGCATTACTACGAAAGGATTCTGCGCAATCATCCCGATATTCTGATTCATGACCAGCCGGTACATCTTCTGTGCCTCAAGGAGCTTGTGCGCATCATCGACAGGCCCGAATACAGAATTAATTACTATAAGGAACTTCTTGCTCGCTTCAGCGCTCAGATAGACGAAGGCTCCGCCTGGTTTTATATGGCCAAGACCTACGAGGCTTTGGGGGAGTGGGAGCAGGCGGTACAGGCCTATACGAATTTCCTGAAATATCCGGATACGGCGATTCCGGGTTACACCGATGTTCAGCGTCAAATCATGAAACTGCTTGCCTTTCATAACTCGGACAAACACTGGACGCGCGGCAATCTGGAGGAACTGATAAGCGTGATAAAAAACGCCATAGACGAAAGGGACGCGCGCGCGCTGAGCTATCTGCGGGCGGGAGTCAACTTTTTCGCCATGTCCTGGGATCAGGCGGAAACCGATGTCACCACTCAGGCGATGTTCGACCTGGGCGCTTTTCTGCGCGGCTCGCGCGTGGGCTACGCCCGCGAGCTGGACCCGGAATCAAACACTCAGGAAGCGTATCTTGAAACATGGGGCTGGTCGTACAGGGTGCCGACATGGTATCTGTACTTCCGCAAGATTCACTATCCGGGAGATCCTGAAATCAATGGACGCTGGGAATGGGCCGGTATTTACTTCGGCGAAAAGCTCTAAGAGCCTGTCGGACTCCTCATAAATGTGAGCCGAAGACGGCTCTGCAATTTTCGGGAAGACTCGAAAACGCATTACGCCCGCAATTTTGCTCCTCAAAATTGCGCCGCCTTAAGCGCAACAGGCTCTTGGGCTTTTTTGCGGCGGCGCTCCTCCAGCTTGCCTTCCCGGCGGGTCTTGCCGCGGATACGACGCCCTGCCGCACAGACGAAAGCTCCCCGGAAAAACGTTACGCGTTCCGGCAGGAACCCCTGGAATATGACGCTCTGCCCGGCCCCCGGCAGTTTCATGGCGGACCGCGGGTTTTCTCCCCGCCCTTTGTCATGAACGGCCAGGCGGAATTTTTCCTCGACAGAATCACCGCCTCTGAACAGGAAACAGGCTGGATCCTCGCCGCGCTGGAACGCAGCGCGCCCTACGCTCACTTTATACGGGAAAAAATCGAAGAGTACGGCCTGCCGCCGGAGATTTTCTACCTGCCCGTGGTTGAATCCCTGTACAAGATAAACGCTCACTCCCGTTCGGGCGCGCTGGGACTGTGGCAGTTCATGCGTACGAGCGCCGGCCCCTGGATGAAAATGGACGAGTGGCTTGACGAGCGCAAAGACTTCTGGAAATCCACCGTCGCCGCCATGGAGAAACTTTTATACAACTATGAGGTAACGGGAGACTGGCTTCTGGCCCTTGCCGCCTACAACTGCGGCCTGGGAAAAGTCCAGCGGGTTATGAGGCAGTCCGGCCTGAGGGATTTTTGGGAAATATCCCGCCGCGGCCTGCTTCCCCGGGAGACCCGGAACTACATCCCCAGGCTGATCGCGACGGCGCATTTTGCATCATCCCTGGGCCGCCGCGGTATTCAGCAGAGCTGGACCCCTCCTGTGGTATGGCAGCGCATCCGGCTCGAAGAACCGGTTGATCTCGGTCTTTTGGCCGAGGCCGCGGGAGTTTCCCGGCAGGGCCTCGCCGAGGGAAACGAAGAACTGCTCTACGGTATAACTCCCCCGGCGGCCGGGGCCTACCACCTGAAGGTACGGGCGGAAGACGCGGACAAGGTTCAGGACGCCCTCAAGCGGCCGGACAGAAAGCTCGTAAAGTTCGCCATTCACACCATCGCGGAGGGCCACACCCTTTCGGAGATCGCGCTGCACTACGGCATTTCTGTCGCTATGCTCCTGCGTTACAATCCCGGCGCGCGCCCGCAAACGCTGCGCATAGGTTCGCCTCTTGTTGTACCCATGTACAGGGACACAGGGCCCTATATCAAAAAAGCGGCGCTTCCCGCGGCGGCTGTCCGCCCGGATGTTTCATTTTTCAAAAACGCGTATACTGTTAAAAAAGGAGACAGCCTGTGGGGCATTGCCCGGTCTTTCGGCACGACGAGCGCGGCGCTGGCGGCGGTAAACGGCATCGCGGAGAACGCTATCCTGCGGCCGGGGACAAGCCTCAAGGTACCGTAAGGGAAAGCCGAATATGAAGTTGGAGTTGTTCCATGAATAAACGCTTTTTCGCCCTGCTGTGCGCGCTCTGGTGGATGTTCCCGGCCCATGCTTCCCTGACGGCGCAGGAGATTTCCTGGACCAGGGAAATTAACTGGGAAAAAGGCGAGATGACCCTTACGTTAATCTGCGCCCTTGCCCAATCGGGGCCTAACCGCCCCGCAGCGGCCATCACGGCTGAACGCAGAATAGACACGAATCTGCCGCGGATTTTTTCAGAAGCCCTGCTGCCTGTTCAAATTGATTCGCTGCGGAATTTTGAAGACGCTGTGGAAAACGGGGAGTTTCCCGTAGCCCTGCTTTTGTCCCTGGCCCTGAGGGGTCAAAAGGGCATTCCCCGCTACGCTCAGGATATGCAGAGCATCCTCGTCGATTACACATACCCTCTGCATGACACTCTCGCCGCGTACTTTATCCGCCACAACCGGCCTCGGGAAATTCCCCGGTATATCTCGTGGATTCCCACGCGGGAGTATACGGGCATAGTCATCTACACGGGCGCGAACCTCCCCGTCCACGGGGAGAACTCCGAAAGCCCCGCCCTCCCCTGCCTTTTTCCCGAAATATTTGACGAGGAAATGAATCCCATCCTCAGCCTTGAAATGGGCGACCCCGCGTATCTGAAGCGCTGGGGCAGCGCAGCCTACAGCTCTTCATTCAACGAGGAACCCTGGAAGCAGAGGATAGGCGAGAGGCCCATGCGCATCATCGCCCGCGGCCTGTACGGAAAATATCCCACGGATCTGAAAATCTCCGCCGAAGACGCCGCCCGCATCCTCGCCGTACCCGCAAACCGCCGCCTTCTTGCCGAAGGCAGGATACTCATCATCAGCGAAGATCTGGAAATTTAACCCCCCAAAAGCAGCATCACCTTCGCGTCGTTTACCATGTTCTTGACAACACAGTATTCATTCGGCATGTGGCAGGTCTCTTCAATGGTACTCCAGATAACCGTATCGTAGCCCGCATTGCGCAGGTACGCGCCCACGGTGCCGCCGCCGACTCCTTTGACGCAGGCCTCCACGCCGTATACCCGGTTGACCGCATTCTTCAGGCGTCCCACAAGGGCGCAGTCCGCGGATGTGGGTTTTGAGGATTTACGCTGAAAGACCTCGCGTTTTACTTTGACCTTATACTGAGCCTCCACCGCGCGGCCCAGGCTGTCGATTTGCTCAAGAATATCATTTACGTTTTCCGAGGGCAGAATACGGCAGTCCATCCAGAAAACATCAAGGCCGGGAATAGTGTTGACATTGGGAACATTCGCCTCCTTGCGCGTGGGGCAGAAGGTCGAATAGGGCGGTTCGAATATGGGGTCTTCACGGGAAAATTTTTCGGGGAGGGTTTCGGCCAGACGCAGGACAAGGGCGCTGCCGGCAACAAAGGCGTTGCTGCCCAGATGGGGCATGGAGCCGTGACACTGCTTTCCCTCCACGGAAAAACGCAGCCACAGTATGGTTTTTTCCGCGATCTCTATCATGGAGCCGTCGGGTCTGCCTGAGTCCGGAACAAGGAAGCTGTCTCCCGTATGGAACAGACCGGGATGCTCGCGCAGAACAGCCTCAATGCCATAGGTCGAACCCACCTCCTCGTCGGCCGCGAAAAGAAGCCTGAAATCACGGGGAGGAGTCACTCCGTTTTTCACAAGCGCCAGGGCTGCAAACACGGAACTCACCAGCCCCTGCTGGTTATCCTCCGTTCCCCTGCCGTAGAGTTTTCCGTCTTTTTCCGTCAGGGTATAGGGGTCTGTCGCCCAGCCGGACAGGTCCCCGGGCGGCACAACATCAAGGTGGCTCATAACCCAGAAGGCGCCGGAGCTTTCCTTTCCCGGAACAGTAACAACCAGATTGGGACGCGCCCCGGAAGGAACGCGCTCATCCTTTACGGGATAGTTTTCCACAGGGCCCAGACCCTGCTGCTCAAGCCAGGCTTTCAGCGCCGCGGCTTTTTTATCCTCACCCTCGCCCCCGGATTCCGGCGCCAGCGCGGGAATCCCCGTCAACAGCTTTTGCAGGCCAATCATCCCGCCGCGCTGCGAGTCAATCCAGTCAAACAGTTTTTCCGTATCACTCATATCAGGAGGATACAAAAAAACAGGGAGTAAAACAAGGGCTCCTGATTATAACGCAATTGCGCAGCAATTGCCGTGGTGCTTACAGTAATTCCAAATTTGAAAAAATTTGTCCTGCAATCCCCAAAAGCATTCAAATTGTCAGCAATTTGAATGCTTTTACCCATAAAAAACGCTTCCAGACAGCAATACCATATTTAGT
>JAISQU010000043.1 GCA_031274005.1 Spirochaetales bacterium | reverse complement strand
CAAGGGCTTCCGGTGATTTTGCACGGAAAAAATTGGTGCACCCCATGCGGTTTGGGTACACCAATTGCTATTGCTATTTTCCTTGCGCCCCGCCCGCCCCGCGTGATATAGTAAAAGCGCGAGTTTATGCTTGCGGTGAGGGAGGGCAGGCCCGCGCTCTGCGGCGCTTTTACCCGCTGCCGGATTGCCGCCCTGCGGGGGCCTGAATCAGGGAACTGTACTCTTGCGGAAATTGCCCGCCGGCTTTTTCTCCGGGAGTTAAGGAGGCATTTTGCTGTCGCGATACTGCAAAGAGAGCCTGCGGCTTGCTGCGCGGTTCTTCATTTGGTGAGCGCATGAAATACGCGGTCTGTAATGAAATGTTCGGCGATATGGAGTTCGGCCGGGCCATGGATATGCTGGCGGCGCAGGGTTTCGGCGGGGTGGAGATAGCGCCTTTTACGCTTTTCGGCGATTTTTCCCCTGCCGCAGTCCGTCACGGCCTATTCACCGCGCGCTCCGCTCTTGCGGCCTCGGGCCTTGCTTTTGCCGGCATGCACTGGCTCTTCGTTAAACCGGAGGGACTGCGTCTTTTAAGCCCCGGCGCGGAGCAGCGCAGGCGGGCCTGGGATCACCTTAACCTGCTGCTGGATATTTCCGGGGAGCTGGGCGGCGGAGAACTGGTTTTCGGCTCGCCGCAGCAAAGGTCTTCTCAGGGTACGCCCAAAAGCGACGCCCTGCTCTGGTTTACAGAAGGGCTGCGGGCCGCGGCGGAATACGCCCAAAAACAGAACTCGCGTATACTCCTTGAACCCCTGCCCTCCGCGGTCACGGACGTCGTCAATACCCACAAAGAAGCCGCCGAAATCATCGCGGCGGCCGGCAATCCCGGACTTGCCGGAATGTTCGATTTCCATAATACTGCTGATGAGACCGATCCCTGGGATGCGCTTCTGGACAGGTATTGGGATATGCTGCATCATATACATATCAACGAGACGGACGGCGCCCATCCCGCGGGCAGGGGCAGGGCGGATTTCGGTCCCGCGTTTTCCCTCTTGCGGCGCAGGGTTTTCGGAGGATGGGTGTCTCTTGAAATTTTTACCACTCCCGGTGATCCGCTGCGGGTTCTGCGGGAGACGATGGAATTTTTGAAATATTGGGAGGCTGTACAATGAACTTCGGAATTATCGGAACAGGAATGATAGCGGAATTTCACTACAAGGCTATCTCTGAAATTCCCGGCTGCAAAGTAACGGCGTGCATGGATACCGTCGCGGAGCGGGCCAGGGCCTACGCGGAGAAACACGGCTGCGCGGGGTATGATGATTTGGAAAAATTTCTCGCCCATCCCGGCCTGCAGATCGTTACTATATGCACGCCGTCGGGGACTCACATGGAAGCCGGGGTTGCCGCCGCGAAAGCGGGCAAACACCTCATTGTCGAAAAGCCCATAGAGGTTACCCTGGAGCGCATAGACGCAATCATCGCGGCCTGCGGCGGGAACAATGTCAGCCTTTCCGGCGTTTTTATGTCCCGTTATCACGAGGCCGCCCTTACCCTGAAAAAAGCCATAGACGGCGGGCGCTTCGGCAGACTCACCTTGGGCAGCGCCTATATCAAATGGTGGAGAACCCAGGAATACTACGACAAGGGCGGCTGGAGGGGCACGAAGAAATTTGACGGCGGAGGGGCTTTGATGAACCAGGGCATTCACGCCATAGATCTCCTGCAGTGGTTCATGGGGCCTGTGGAGTCCGTACGCGCCTGCAGCGCGAGGCTTGGTCATGAAAGGATTGAGGTGGAGGACGCGGCGGTCGCGGCGGTTCGCTTCAAAAACGGCGCTCTGGGCGTTATCGAAGGTTCCACGGCGGTCTATCCCGGATTCCCCAAACGCATAGAAATAAGCGGCGTCGGGGGAACGGCTATTCTCGAAGAAGAAAGCCTCCTCTCCTGGCAGTTCATGGACGAACTTCCTGAGGACGGGAGTATACGCGAAAAGTTCCGCGTAAAACCGGGCACCGGCGGGGCGGCCGATCCCGCGGCCATAGGGCATCACGGCCACAGGGCCCAGTTTGCCGACATAGTAAACGCCCTTGGCGCGGGCAAAAAAACTTCCATCGATGGTCATGAGGCGCGCAAGGCTGTTGAAATTATTCTCGCTATTTACAAAAGCGCCGAAACCGGCAAAGAGGTAAAACTGCCCTTATGTATTTAACAGGATTCGCCGATGAGGCCGCCGACGATCTGAGCCGGCAAATCCGCGCGACCAAAGCCCTTGGCTGGGAAAACATCGAAGCCCGCTCTGTAGGCGGGGAAAACATACACGATATTTCCGATGAGCGCTTTGAGGACGTGTACCGCGAGTTGTGCGAGGCGGGAGTGAACGTCAACTGCTTCGGTTCGACCATAGCGAATTGGGGCAGGTCTGTCGAGGAGCCTTTTGAGGAGACCCTCGCGGCCGTGGACAGGGCGGTACGCAGGATGAAACGCTGCGGGACCCGTCTCATCAGAATCATGAGCTACTCGGTTCTGCGCGGCAAAGACGGAAAAGCCCTGAACGACCAGAAGGAAAAAGAGCGCTTCCGCCGTCTTCGGGAAATCACCGACCGCTTTACCGGCGAGGGCCTTATTCCCGTACACGAGAACTGCTTCACCTACGGAGGCATGAGCGCAGCTCACGCGCACAGGCTGCTGGAAAATGTTCCCGGACTCAAACTCGTTTTTGATACCGGAAACCCTCCCCTTACGCCGGACTTTTCAAAGCCCTTTCCGTATCCCATGCAGGACTCGTGGGAGTTCTACGCCTCCGTCAAAGCCCATATCGCCTACGTCCATATCAAGGACAGCGTTCTGAGGCCCGGCGAAGGCTCAGGCGGCGAAGAGATTTACACATATCCCGGCGAAGGCGCGGGCCATGTGGCAAAAATTGTGAAAGACCTTCTGGCCTCAGGCTACGACGGCGGTTTTTCCATGGAACCCCACATGGCCGTGGTTTTTCACGACGCCTCGGTAAAGTCCTCCGCCGACGCGCGTTTTCAGAATTATCTTGAATACGGCAGGCGCTTTATGCGGCTTCTGGAGGCCTAGGTGATCATCATTCCCGCCATTGATCTTCTGGACGGATGCTGCGTCCGCCTGAGGCAGGGCGATTACAATCAGGCCGTCCGCTACGGCGCTGATGACCCTGTGAGGAGGGCCCGCCTCTTTGAAGCCGCGGGCATACGCCGCATACATATCGTTGACCTGGACGCGGCAAAGGGCGAAGGCCGCGATAACCGCGATCTCATCAGGCGCATACGCGGGGCTGTTTCCTGCGCCATAGAAGCGGGCGGGGGCATACGCACGGAAAAAGACGTGGAAGAACTTTTGGAAGCCGGAGCGGACAGGCTTATCCTGGGCACGCTGCTTGTCCGCGAACCTGAAACCGCCGGGGACTGGATACGGCGCTACGGAAAAAAGTTCATAGCGGGAATCGATGCCCGCGGCGGGCTTGTTCAGGTTTCCGGCTGGAGGGAATCTTCCGCGCTGAGCGATCTTGATCTCGCGCGGCAGGCCGCCGGCCTGGGCGCTGTTTCAATTATTTACACAAATATTGCCCGCGACGGCATGCTTGCGGGCCCCGATATTGAAAGAACCCTCGCGGTGGGCAGGGCAGGGGGAATCCCCGTTATCCTGTCCGGCGGGGTCTCCCGCGCGGAGGACATTCACGAGGCCGCCTCCCGCGCCGGAGACATTATCCCTGCTCTCATTACCGGAAAGGCTGTGTACGAAGGGAAAATCGATCTTGACGGCCTTGTGGGGGAATATCCCCAGGAGGGGGCCCGCGGCGCCATCTGGTAACGCGGAGGAAAATTTTATGGAGGATTCCAGAAAATGAAAAAAACGCCGGGAACGAAAAAAACTGAAAAACCGCGAAAAAAAAGAACCAAAGAAACAGCGGAGGAACTCCAGCCGCTGGAGGAGGAGCAGGATACGTGCGCGGACAGCGGCGAAAAGTCCGACCCCGAAGTCCGGCCTCTTATTGTCTGCGATGAAAACGGAGGATTTCTGTTTTTTGCCTCGACAAGCCGCAAGGGCTATACCAAGAGCATTGAACAGGAATCCCTCTGGGCGATTCATCCGGATACCGACAAACTTCTTCCCATAGGCAAGGAAAGCAAACTGAAAACCATTCAGGACAGAACCGATTATTATTATGCCGAGGTTACTGTTACAGGAACTATGCTGGAAGACAAACCCGATGAAACCGAAAAGGCCGCGGCGGCTGAGGGCGCTTCTGTGCAAACGGAGGCGGCCGCGCAGCCGGACATCCTTAACGAATTGACGGCCCTTATCGCGCGGCGCAAACAGGAGAAGACCGAAGGCTCCTACACGACGTACCTTTTTCAGGCGGGAAATGAAAAGATCCGCAAGAAAACCGGTGAAGAAGCTGTTGAACTCATTCTGGCGCGCGAGAAGGACGAAATCATATACGAAGCCGCGGACCTTATCTACCACATGCTTGTTTTTCTTGAGGCCGAGGAAATCCCCCTGGCCCTGGTACTGAACGAACTGAAATCGCGCAGATAGCAGCCTGATAAGTGTGAACCGAAGGCGGGAAACAGGCCCGCGGGCGGAATAGACTTGTTTGCAAACCCGGTCGGGTTCCTTTCATGTCTCATAAAAAAGCCGGACTTCCTGAAAAAAGTCCGGCTCCTTCTTTTGAGGCAGTCTTTCTGCCTTTTAATGCGTAGGATTGTTACGCATTCTGTTTGCCGCATACACGCGGCAATGTATTTTTACCGTAAAAACGCCGGTCAAATCCGGCATACCATGTCGGGCGGAATCATTGTATAACCTCCCGTTTTTTTTAGACTTTCAATCGTCTTAACTGTAGCACGGAAGGTGGAAAATAGCAAGCTATTTTTCTAATTTTTTTGCAATTCGGCGCGGGTATCCCCAAGATTTATCCGGTAGTCTTCGTTATCGGGATCGATTTCCGCCGCCCGCGCGAAAAAAGACTCGGCCTCGGCGTACCGGTTTTGAACAAAGTAGAGTACCCCCAAATTATTCAGAACGCGTGAATCATTTTCATCAAGAAACAGGGCGTCGCGGAAAGATGTTTCGGCCCCCGCAAAATGCCGCGCCCTGTACCGGATAAGCCCGATTTCATTCAGAGCGTCAACGGCATCGCCCTCCTGTTTCAGAACACGGGTAAACACTTTCAGGGCATCATCATCGCGGCCCTGCCGTACAAGAGCAGTCCCCAGATTAAACAGAGCCGCGCTGCAATCAGGATGTCCGGCAAGAAAATTTCTCAAGCTTTTTTCCGCCTCTTCCGGCTTCCCCGCATCAATTAAGGCGTTCGCCTTGTTGATTTGCCGTGAAACCGAAGAATCATTTTCTTTCATGAACGGGATTACATATCCATCAGCGGAACAAGTTCCTGCGCCCGCGAAGAAAGCAGGGAAAGATCACTCGCGTGAATAGCGGCCTTCATGGGCCTTACCTGCTCCTCTATCATCGCGGTGACCTCCGGCTCCTCACTGCCCATCGCCTGAAACATCTGGTCAAGAATAACAGTGGCTATACCGTACAGAATAACCATGACTTTCTCAAATCCATTATTGCCCATGCCAAGCTGCGCCAGGCCGGACTTCAGGGCCGCGGAGACAGAAAAACCGCGGATTTTCGCGAGCGCCGCCGTTAATTCAGAGCCCTCGGCCAGATTCAGTTCTTTGACCAGAGAGGAAAGCTCTTCTTCGTGCGCATCCAGAACTTCCTGAATAGCGTCGAAATTCTTGATAAAGTTATCGATATCGGCTTTTGCCAGAACTTGCTTCGGCCGGGCCTGCGCAAAAGCGGAAACCCCTATACAAAGACAAAACAGAATACCACATATTTTTTTTACCACAGGTTCACTCCATCATCTGAAAATACGCCGGGACATTCCGGCGGTTTCATTCTTCACCATTTCAGGAAATAAATCAACAACTTCGCGCTAAAAGACCGCGAAATTGACTGTGTTAAAATCTTAATTCTTCATGTAAATTTCATGCAAGCGGCCCGGCGGCCCTGCCGGGCCGCCGGGGGTTAAACTCAAGCGGGCCTTAGATTCTTGCGACTCCGCTTTTTCGCGCAGCTTCGGCGACGGCTTTGGCTACCGTGTCTTTTACACGAGGGTCAAAGGCCGCCGGGATGATGTAATCAGCCTTTAGCTCCTTGTCGCTGATAAGCCCGGCGAGGGCGTAGGAGGCCGCGATTTTCATCGCGTCGTTAATATCCTTCGCGCGTACATCGAATGTTCCGCGAAAGATGCCGGGAAAGGCGAGTACGTTGTTGATCTGGTTCGCGAAATCGCTGCGCCCCGTACCCACAACCGCCGCGCCCGCGGCAAGGGCCAGGTCGGGCATAATCTCCGGCGTGGGGTTAGCCATGGGAAACAGAATGGGTTTAGGCGCCATGGCGCGTATCATATCCTGGGTTATGGTTCCGGGCGCGGAAACGCCGATAAAAACATCCGACCCTTTTATAACATCCGCAAGGCTGCCCTTCTTCATCTTGAGGTTTGAAATCTCCGCCATTTCTTTTTTTTCGGGATTCAGGTTGTCCCGGCCTTTGTAAATGGCCCCCTGGCGGTCACACATCACAACGTCTTTCAGCCCCATAGCCATCAGCAGTTTAATGATGGCAACTCCGGCCGCTCCCGCGCCGCTTGTTACAACGCTGATATTTTCCATTTTTCTGCCCGTCAGTTTCAGGGCGTTGATGAGCGCCGCCAGAACCACAACCGCGGTACCGTGCTGGTCGTCGTGAAAGATGGGAATGTCACAGCGGGCTTTCAGTTTGCGCTCAATCTCAAAACAGCGGGGCGCCGCGATATCCTCAAGATTAATGCCGCCGAAACTTCCCGCGAGCAGGGCCACCGTGTTGACAATATCATCAACATCTTTTGAGCGCACGCACAGGGGAACCGCATCAACCCCGCCGAAGGCTTTGAACAGGACGCACTTGCCTTCCATAACGGGCATACCCGCTTCCGGGCCAATATCGCCAAGCCCCAGAACCGCGGTTCCGTCTGTAACAACGGCAACCGTATTCCAGCGCCCGGTAAGCTCCCATACTTTTTGCGGATCTTTCTGTATTTCCAGACAGGGCTGGGCAACCCCGGGGGTGTATGCCAGGGACAAATCAGTCTTATTTGCCACAGGCATCTTGGGGACTGTTTCAAGTTTTCCCCGCCATTCGTAATGTTTTTTCAATGATTCTTTTGCGTAATCCATTCTTTTTCCTTCTTTCCATGATATTTTTATGACGGGACCCGTCACAGGTGACAGAGCCCGCCATACCCTTTAACCCCGCTGAAATCCTGCCATAGCCTAATAGACTTGTTCGGAAACCCGGTCGGGTTCCCCGGAGGGTCTACTAACTAATAGAGGATTTGCAGCAGGACGCTGGACAAAATCAGAATAAAAGCCCCTCCTATACGGGATGAAATTTGCGCGAAGGGCATCAGTTCCATGCGGTCCGCGGCGGAAAGTACCGCAACGTCGCCGGTTCCGCCCATGTTTGCCATGCACAACCCGGCCGTAATCGACGAATCAATGGGATAAAAACCGACCAGCTTGCCTATAATGCCCGCGCCGATGATGGCGCCAAGAACCGTAACAAAAACCAGAAGCAGATACTGGCCGGAGAAAGCGGCGGCAATTTCGTTCAGGTTCGTATACCCGACGCCTATACCCACAAGAAGAACGCCCGTCAGATTCTTCATGACAAACTGGAACCACTGGTAACAGCAGATTTCAAACTTCTGCGGCAGAATCCCCAGAGCTTTTACGACCGCTACGCAGATAATCATCCACGCGTAACTGTGAATGGTCGGGAAAAATTTGTTGATAATGGCCCCGAACGCGAAGAAGGTTGTAGCGATGAAAAGGCCCGTCCCCATTTGGACAAGGCTGATGGACTCCCGTGCGTTCTGATACTCGGGATCGACTTTCAGGGTGTCGGCTTCAGCGCCCTGAACCCTCATCAGTTGGGCGTTCAAACCGGTTCCGCCGGTAAGGCTTGTTTTTATTTTGCCCAGCCGGTTCAGAAGCCCTCCCGCCACAATGGAAAGAGCGTTGCCAAGGGCAACCGCGGGAATCATGACGTTGATCACCTGCCCGGGATCCTGCCCCAGGCTTTCACCAAAGATTTTGGAAAGGGGTACGGCGCCCGCTCCCATACCTCCGCCCATAATCGGGATACAAATATAGAGAATGGCTTGTTTCGCCCCGTAACCGCTGACTGTCCCCACTATGGCCACAAAAATTATGGCGACAGAAAGTCCGCCGATAATGGCCGGCAGATAGCGGACAGCGGCCTTGATGAGCAGCTTGCGGTTCATGCCCATAATGGAACCTGTAATCAGCGAAGCGATGTAGAAGTCAAGAAAACCTTCGCCCGCCGTAAAGTTCTTCATTGTGCTTATTGCCGCCTCGGGCAGCAGAAAGAAAGGGATATCCTTTGTGCCGAAGTTGGTCGAAAGCGCCGCCGAACCGAAAATGATGACAATTGCGCCCCCTCCCAGAAAGGTTTTGATAATAGGCGTGTAGTCGCCCACCATGCCGAAAATCGCTCCTAAAAGAATCATAAGGGGGTAAGCCCCTATCATTCCCTTGGGGAGTTTGCCCATGTAGGTTGCCGTCAGAACCACGGCGCCAAAAATGACGAAACAGTACCAGGGCATTCCGTACAACTGGAATGGCTTCTTTTGAAGCGTGTTCTCTGAACTCATACATTTCCTCCTGTTTTTATATACAAAAAAGAAAACCAATCCGCCGGTTTCTTTTTTTGTCGCGCAATAAAGCGGCCCGCGGAGTTCTCCAAAGTTTTTCCCGAAGAAACGCCGGCGCTTCTTTTTCGTAATTTTACGCATATATTCTAATTTGAGAGCCGTGGAAAATACACACAAAAAGATGAACCGGTGAAAAAGGAACTCTCTATGCTTATATTAAATATAAGTCCTGAAATTCTTTTTGTAAAGTTATATGCGATGTATATGTATGATATATGAGCCGCTTTTTAACCGCCGAATGATGCCCTCCTGCGCGCCTGCGCCCTTGTTATCGTCCGGCAACCATGTTAAGATTAATATCGGTTAAAAGTTTGCAAGGGGGGCATGGGCGCATGCGAATTACCAAAAACGCCGTGGCGGGGACTCTGGAGTCCGGCGATATTCTTGTGGAGATTTTACCGGGCCAGGGACTTGAGATCGATTTATCCTCAATTGTTATCAATCAATTCGGAGACGATATCAGAAAGACAATCCGCGAAGTAATCCGGGAAATGGACGTTCAGGATGCCCGGATACTGGCCAACGACAGGGGCGCTCTGGATTGCGTAATCCGGGCGCGGCTTGAAACCGCCCTGCTGCGGGCAGGGGAGGGGGATACTCCATGAGACGGGCCATGCTTTTTTTACCCGGCAATAATCCGAATATGCTGATAAACGGCGGGAACCTCGGCGCGGACAGCATTATTTTTGACCTTGAGGACGCCGTATCCCCTGATGAAAAAGACGCCGCCCGCATTTTAGTCCGGAGAGCTCTGGGCGCCATGGACTTTGGAAAATGCGAAATTATTATCCGTATCAATTCCCTGGACACTCCCTATTGGGAAAGGGATATTGAGGAATTGGCCCCTCTGGGGCCGGATATTATCATGCCCACCAAGGTAAGCGGGCCGGATTATATCCGCGCTTTATCGGCGAAACTGGACGAAGTGGAAAAGACCTCGGGGATGACGAAAAAAGCAGCCCTCATGCCCCTGCTCGAAACAGCCCTGGGCCTTGAAAATTCCTTCGCCATCGCCTCCTGCGATACGCGGATTACCGCCCTCTTTCTTGGGGCGGAGGACCTTACCGCGGATCTGCGCTCGGCCCGTACCAGGGAAGGCGCGGAAATTGCCTATGCCCGGAGCCGGATTGTCTGCGCCGCGCGGGCCGCCGGGGTGGATGTGATGGATACTCCCTTTACCGATATTAATGATTTGGAAGGGCTGCGGCAGGACGCTCTTCTGGCAAAGTCCCTGGGTTTCAGCGGCAAGGCGGCGATTTCGCCCCGGCATGTGGATATTATCAATGAGGTGTTCAGCCCCGGCGAAGAGGAAATAGCCTACGCCCGCCAGGTTTTTGAGGCCATTAAGATCGCCAAGGAACAGGGCAGGGGCGCTATCGCCCTGAAGGGGAAGATGATCGACGCCCCCATTGTGGAACGGGCGCGTATCGTTTTAGAAACGGCGGAAGAATTGGGAAGGAGTATCCGCAATGACTAAAGTAGCAGCTTCACTGGAAGAGGCCCTCATCGCCTGCGGGCTGAAAAGCGGCATGGTCATATCCTTCCATCATCATCTGCGCAACGGTGATTATGTACTGAATAAGGTTCTTGAGGCTGTCGCGAAACTTGGCATAGGAGACCTTACGGTTAACGCGAGTTCCATTTTTGACGCTCACGCGCCCCTCCTTACCCATATCAAAAACGGCCTAGTCACGGGGATAGAAACCAATTACATAAGCCCCCTGGTGGGCAGGGCGATAAGCGGGGGAATCTTAAAAAAACCCGTCATCTTCCGCAGCCACGGCACACGGCCCAGCGACATTGAGACCGGAAAATCGCCGGTGGATGTGGCCTTTATCGCAGCCCCCAGTTCGGACAAGCAGGGGAACTGCAGCGGCAAAACAGGAAAATCCGCCTGCGGCGCCCTGGGCTACGCCTTCGCGGACGCCATGTACGCGAAAAAGACGGTGGTTGTCACGGATAACCTGGTGGAATATCCCCTGCGGGA
Organism: Spirochaetales bacterium; assembly: GCA_031274005.1. Classification (GTDB taxonomy): domain Bacteria; phylum Spirochaetota; class Spirochaetia; order DTKZ01; family DTKZ01; genus JAISAF01. The sequence continues at coordinate 9,695 of JAISQU010000043.1, read as the reverse complement.
TTTTTCCATCAGTGAAATATATGTGGACCATGTGGCGGTGGTGGACGCCATAGGAGACCCGCAGGGTATAGTTTCAGGAACCACCCGCATGACCCGGGACCCTGTCGCCCTGCGGATAGCGGACCTTGCCGCGCGGGTTATCAGCGCCTCCGGGCTTTTAAAGGACGGCTTTTCTTTCCAGACCGGCGCGGGGGGAGCTTCCCTGGCTGTGGGGCGGAGCATACAGCGGATTATGCTGGAAAAGGGCATTAAAGGCAGTTTCGCCCTGGGGGGAACCACCGGCTATCTGGTGGAGATGCTGGAGGCGGGGTGTTTCGAGAGCATTCTTGATGTCCAGTGTTTTGACCTGAAAGCGGTGGAATCCCTGCATCTTAATCCCCGGCATGTGGAAATAAGCGCCAGCCATTACGCGAGCCCCACCGCAAAAAGCACCGCGGCGCAGCGGCTTGACGCGGTAGTCCTTGGGGCCACTCAAATAGATGTGGATTTTAACGTGAATGTCCACACCGACTCAAACGGCTATATCATAGGCGGGTCCGGCGGCCACAGCGATGTCGCGGCGGGGGCCAAGCTGGCCATAGTAGCGGCCCCCTTAAGCCGGGCGCGGCTTCCCATAGTGGTGGACAGGGCGCTGACCATTACCACCCCGGGCAAAACCATTGACGTTCTTGTAACCCAGTGCGGCGTCGCCGTCAATCCCCGGCAAGAGGAACTCAGGCAGAGGCTGGCCGAATCCGGCCTGCCCCTGACGGACATAGAGGATCTGCGGAAAATGGCCGAAGGTATCAACGGGGTTCCTCAAAAGCCAAAATTGGGCGACCGGGTAGTAGCCAGGGTAAAGTACCGGGATGGCGCTTTCATTGACGAAATACTCCAGACGCTTCCGGACTCCCGCCGCTTGTGAGACCCCGCGGAATACTGTACCATTAGCCGTCGTGAATATCCTGCTATTCAGCTTTAACGCAATCTTTCCCATGTTTATACCCATAGCCCTCGGGTGGTTTATCTTCTGGAAAGGCCATATAAAAGAACCGGACATCAATTTCCTCAACCGCCTGTGTTTCCGTTACCTCCTGCCGTTTCATATATTCAACAGCACTTTGGCCATTGATTTTTACGCGGAGTTTAACCCCGGGATGATTCTGCTGTGCTCATTAAGCATTTTCGGCGTCATGGTCGTATCCTGGATTATCTTTGCCCTCACCATTGGGAACCGCGCGCGCAGATGCATACTCATCGCAAGCGCCTTCCGCTCCAACAACCTCATCTACGCCCTTCCCCTGGCGGCGAACCTCTTTGGCGAGACGGGCATAAAATCCGCGGTCATGCTTGTACCCATCACGATTATCCTTTTTAATCTTTTTACCGTTGTTGTCATGGTCTACCACGCCCAGGACGGCAAAACCGGAATGAAGGAGACCTTGAAACACACCCTGGTCGATATTGTTACAAACCCCCTGCTTATCGGGTCGGTTCTGGGTATAGTATTGTCCCTGCTGCACATCGCAATCCCTGTTTCACTAAAAAGCGGCCTGAACGCCATAGCCGTTTCAGCGACGCCTGTTTCCCTCCTGCTTCTGGGCGCGCAGATAGACTTTAAAAAACTGTCCGGCAGTCTTGGGCCGGCTCTGGGGGCCTGTATTCTGCGTCTTGTTATTGTGCCTGTAATTCTTGTACCGCTTATGATTTACGCGGGTTTCCGGGGACCGGAGCTGGGCGCCCTTATGGTAGCCTTTGCCGCTCCCTGCGCCGTAACCAATCTTGTTATGGCCCGCAACTATAATATTGACCCGCCCTTTGCCGCCCAAACCGTATACCTCTCGACTGTTATGTCGATATTTACCCTGTTTGGCGCAATATCCCTTCTGCGGGCCTTGGAACTTTTTTAAACGCGTCCCTGAGTCTGCCGCGGGAGGGAAGTCTCCCGCACCCCCGGCTTTCCAAGATGCCCTCAGGTATTCTCCGCCATTTTTACCACCAGTCTGAGGGCGCTTTCAAAGGCGGATGTTTTGGCTATGCCCCTGCCCGCTATGTCGAAGGCCGTACCGTGAGCGGGGGTGGCGATGGGGTAGGGCATGCCGCCGGCTACGGTAACGCCCATGTCAAAACCCTTCAGCTTCATGGCGATTTGACCCTGATCGTGATACATGGTAACAACGCAGTCGAAATCTCCCGCAAAGGCCCTGATGAAAATTGTATCCGCGGAAAACGGACCTAGTGCGCCCATTCCGGATTCATTGGCTTTCTGAATGGCGGGCGCGATGATGTCAATTTCTTCCCTGCCGCAGCGTCCATTTTCCCCGCAGTGGGGGTTCAAAGCGGCCACGCCTACCCTTGGGTTTTCAATGCCGGCCCTGCGCAGGGTTGAGTAGGACAGAGTAAGGGCGTCCAGTACCCTTTGCGTTGTGATAAAAGAACTTACGTCTTTAATGGGAATGTGGCTCGATGCGCGGGTGGTCATGAGGTTTCCCAATACATTGAGTTCTCCGCAGGGGCCTGTTACCCCGAAAAGCTCGGCAAAAAAACCGTGTTCGCTTTCGTGATGAAATCCCGCGGCTTTGAGAGCCGTCTTGTTGAAGGGCGCGAAGCATATGCCCTGTATGGCGCCCTCCTTACACAGATCACAGGCCAGCCTCATCATGGACAGAACCGCCCTGCCGCAGCTTTCCTGCACCTGCGCGATAGTGATGTGCGCGGGATCCTGATCTTTTTGGTCCAGGATGGGAATGCCCCTTGTCCAGTCAGCCTGGCTTACGCCGGAAACGGAGTAGTGTTCCGCTGTTTTTCCGATCATCGCAAGCGCTTTTTCGAATATGCGTGCGTCCCCTATAATGAGGGGGCGGCAAACCGACGCGACTAGACCGTCCGCCGCGGTTTTTGCGACAAGCTCGGGGCCTATTCCCGCCGAGTCGCCTAAAAGAATTCCGATAATGGGTTTGTTATTCATTTTTCATCTCCTCCGCTCTGCCTGTATCCGCACAAAATAGACAGTCCTTTTTTATTTAGCAAGAGATGTGCCAGTTCGCCGCGGGAGGGATAATAGCGCCGCATTTCCCCAAAATGCCGGTGCGGTTCCCCCGTATCCCGCAAATCTCCCTGAACTTGACCCCGTACCGCGGAACGAAATTCCTATAATGTTGCAAATATATATTGCAAGTGTTGCATTACACGATCAACATTGCAATATTTTACAGACAAAAACAGCCCGAAAAGGCCTCGATTTTGTTTATTTATGAAGGCCGGACAGCCTTTTTACCCCTATGAAACACAGGAACCGAATTGGCATATTGTTTGCTTTATAAAACACAGGAGGAGGGCAGCCGGTGATCTATCATAATCTGTATGAAAGGAGCGCCGTACAAACCGTTACCGCCGCAATTATCGGTACAGGTCATTTCAGTACGGCCCTTATCGCTCAGGCAAAAAAACACCCCCGCCTCAGGGTGGCGGCCTTGGCGGATCGCGACGCCGCTGCGCTGGAAAAGGCCATGAGCCAGGCGGAGATTCTTCCCGGTGAATACGCTTTATGCGATACCGCCGCCGGGGCGGAGCGGGCCCTCCGGGCGGGTAAAATTGTCTGCGCGACGCAAGCCCGTTTGCTTTTCGAACTGCCCATAAGTATCTTTGTTGAATGTACCGGTAATCCCGAAGCAGGGGCGCTTCACGCCGTGAGCGCTTTGGAAGCGGGCCGGCATGTGGTTATGGTGAATAAGGAGACTGATTCCTGCGTGGGGCCTATTCTGCGGGCAATGGCGGAGAAAAAAAATCTCATCTATACGCCTGTGGACGGCGACCAGCACGGGGCTCTTATGCAATTGGTGGAATGGGCCAGGGACAACGGGGTGGAGGTAATATCCGCGGGTAAAAGCCGGGACGCGGAATTTATTTACGACAAAAAAGCCGGAACAATTACCGTCTACAGCGACGGGGGCATTACGATTCCCAAAACCATCACGGCGTCTCTGGAAGATTCCGGCCGCCGCTATTTTGAAGAACTGCCGGAATCCCGCAAGGCGGAGTATCTTGAGCGGCGCAGGGACATCCTGAAAGCCCTGAACCCCCGCGGGGGTTTTGACCTCTGCGAAATGGTTATAGCGGCCAACGCTACAGGGCTCGCGCCGGCGGTTTCTCTTCTCAACGACTACATACTGCGGACCCCCGAAATACCGAAGGTGCTCTGCGGCGCGGCCGGAGGCGGCCTTCTTGCCGGCGAAGGGGTTGTCGATGTAATAACCAATCTGCACGAACCCTGCGAAGCCGGTTTGGGGGGCGGCGTTTTTGTTGTCGTGCGGGCCGAAAATTCCTATTCCCGGCATATTCTGGCTACAAAGGGCTGTCTTTCCAACAAAGACGGCACGGCGGCGCTGGTATACCGGCCCTATCATCTGTGCGGCGTGGAAGCGCCCACGACTCTCCTGTGCGCCGGGCTTTTGGGCGTCGGAACAGGTTCCCGCCGCTACCGTCAGGACTACGATATTGTTCAGGAGGCCGCCGTCGATCTGCGGGCCGGTGAGGTTATGGGCGGCGACCATGATACCCGGCTTCTTACTCATATTGTGCCCGCTTCCCCCCTGGCGGAGGGAGGCCCGGTTCCGGCCCATCTTTTAAATGGCCGCGCCCTTTCCTGTGATGTCAAAAAAGGAACAATGATTACCTGCAAAATGATAGACCGCCCCGAAGATTCGCTGCTGTGGAATCTTCGGGAAAAACAGGATGACATAAAGTAAGGAGGAAGTATGAGAGCATATCTTAAACCAGGAACGATTATTCCCTTTTGTTCGGGCGCCCTGTCGGTTTTTTGGATTGTCTACGGCTTAACCCGTCACGGCTTTTGGGACAGCTCAAAAGGGCCCTTGCCCGGTTTCGTCCCTGTTTTGATGGCGGCTCTTCTTTTTGTGGTGAGCGTTTTGGGGTTTATTGGTTCGCTAAAAGTAAAAACCACGCCGGACAGGCTGGAAAACTGGACAATCCTCCTGGCGGCGGGCATTACATTCGCGCTTGTTTTCCTGATCGGCATGATTGCGGCCCTTCTGGTATTTGTGTTTGTGTGGCTGAAGTTTTATGAAAAAACGGGCTGGAAAAATACGGGTCTTATTCTTCTTATTTCTTTCGGCATTGCCTGGGGCGTTTTTGTGTTGTGGCTGGGGGTTCCCTTCCCAAGGGGTATCATCATTGACGCGATTGCGGGCATGTAGGAGGACTATATGGAAAACGTATTAATGCTGTTTGGCGGTTTTCAAACCGTTTTTGCTTTTGATAATCTTGCCGCCTGCCTTCTGGGGGCTGTTTTGGGTCTTATCGTGGGCGCCATGCCCGGCATAGGTTCTCTGGCGGGCTGCGCCCTGCTCCTGCCCCTCACCTACAAGTTTAGTCCCACCACCGCCATCATCATGCTGGGCGCTTTGTATTATTCAAATATGTACGGCGGGGCTTTCAGCGCGATATTGCTCAATATCCCCGGGGACAGCCCCGCGGTCATGACCTCCGTTGACGGCTATCCCATGGCGACAAAGCGGGGCCGGCCCGGACAGGCTCTGTTTGTTTCCAATATTTCGTCGTGCATAGGCGGCTTTATCGGTATACTTATCCTCACGTTTACCGGGCCGGCTTTGGCCAAGGTGGGCCTGCTTTTTGGCCCCGCCGAAATGACATCGCTGTTGCTTATGGCTATGACATCCGTTGGCTGGCTTATGGGCGAAAATCCCATCCGCGGCGTTATTTCTACCCTGCTGGGCATTATTCTTGCCACTATCGGTATGGATACCCTGAGCGGTTCCCCGCGTTTTAACTTCGGCAGCCTTTACCTTATGGGGGGCATTCCCTTTATTCCTTTTGTTATTGGTTCCGTGGGTTTTGCCCAGATTATCAAGATAATGGCGAGCCGCGGGAGCCTGTCTTCTCAGCTTGTTGTCAATAAGCTCACAATCCGGGGCAGCCTGCCTTCCCTGAGCGACTTGAAGCGGCTTTTGCCGCCGGCTCTGCGGTCCGGCGTTTTGGGAACTTTTGTGGGCGTTCTGCCCGGCGCAGGGGCTACTACCGCCGCCTTTTTGGGCTACGCGGCGCAAAGGGCTTTCAAGAGTAAAGACCCTCTGGGTTCGGGCGCGGTTGAGGGTATCGCGGCCTGCGAATCCGCCAACAACGCCGCGGCGGCGGGAGCTTTTGCCCCGCTACTGGCGCTGGGTATTCCCGGTTCCGGCACAGGGGCTGTCCTTTTGGGAGGGCTTATCATGTGGGGCTTAACCCCCGGGCCGCTGTTGTTCAGCAAATCGCCGGACTTTGCCTGGGGGCTTATCGCGTCCCTCTACCTGGCAAACCTTGTGGCCCTGGCTATCTCGGCGGGGATAATTCCCTTTTTGGTAAAGATACTCTCCGTTCCCGTCAAACTGATGATTCCCCTTATTACGGTGGTGTGTTTTGTCGGTTCCTACAGTTCGAGTAACTCTATGTACGGCGTTTGCATTATGCTGGCCTCCGGCGTCCTGGGTTATATACTGGACAGAAACAAATATCCCATAGCGCCCATGCTGCTTGCCTTTGTTCTGGCCCCCATGCTGGAGTCCAATATGCGCAAGGCTTTTATCATTTCCGGGGGAAGCGTGGACATCTTTTTTTCGCGCCCCATTTCCCTGGCCTTTTTGTTTATTATGATGGCTCTTATTCTTTTTCCCGTTATTAAGGCAATCATCAGGGCGCTTCGCAAATAAAACCTCTTTCGAGAGGAAAAAATAAAATTTGGAGGAAAATGTATGAAAAAGTATGCACTGATTTTGGCGCTTTGCGCGCTGCTCGGAGGGCCGCTTTTTGCGGGCGGCCAGCAGGGATCTTCCGGCGCGGAAACCGGAAAACCCTGGGAGCCTTCGCGGAACGTGGACTGGATTGTTACCTCAAGCGCCGGCGGGGGCAGCGATATTTTTACGCGGGTAATTTCCGACATTATGGTAAAGGAAGGTTTTAGCAAGGCGACAATTATGGTAACAAACAAGACCGACGGCGGCGGCGAAGTAGGCCGCGCCCAGGTTGCGAATACTTCAAGCGCCCTTGCGGACCACACCCTGCTTACTTTTAACAGCGGCGACCTGATGCCCATGGTTAAAAACACCCCTAACCGTATTGCCATGTTCAAACCCATAGGCGTTCTGGCCGTGGACAAGCAGCTTATTTTCATCAACAAGACATCCGCATACAAAACCTTTCAAGCGGTTATCGACGCGGTGAAGGGCGGCAAAAAAGTTGTTATGGGCGGCTCAAAGGGCGATGATATTGCCACCTATAACCTCCTCTTGAGCGAGATGAAATGGACCGAGACCCAGCTTCCCTACATCACCTACGACTCGACAAACGACGCCCTCACCGCCATTCTGGGCAATCATGTGGATATTGTTATTTCCAAGCCGGCCGCCTCAGCCGGATATGTGGAAGCGGGGGACTTGCTGCCCATTCTCGCCCTGTCAACCGAACGTTACACCGGCAACCTTTCCGGCGCTCCTATCCTGAGCGAGCTTGGCTACAAAAATGTTGAAATCCCTGTGTGGCGCGGCGTTGTGGGGCCGGCGGCGATGTCTGCCCAGGCCCAGGCTTATTGGTCGGATATTCTGAAAAAAGTTTCGGAAACACAAACATGGAAGAAGGATTATCTGGAAAAGTTTAAACTGATGTCGGATTATAAAACTTTCGAGGAAGCCACGGCCTATATGACAAAGTACCAGGCCGATTATATGGCGGCGAATGGGATAAAATAGTCTTTTAGGAGAAGGGGACGCATCGGCGTCCCCAAAAATCAGGAGGATACCGAAATGAAAAAAACACTATCAAATAGGGGAAAGGCAGTTTTTGCTGCGTTTTTTTTGTGCGCCCTTACCTTTGCCGCTTACGCGGGCGGATCAGGGGAGTCCGCCGCGCCGGCGTCCGGCGGCAGTTGGAAACCCGGCTCTCCGGTAACAATTATTGTTCCCTACGGCGCGGGCGGCGGGCAGGATGTGGCGGCCCGCATCTTCGCGAAACATGCCGAAAAGTACGCGGGGCAAAAGTTTGTGGCGGAAAACCGTACCGGCGGCAGCGGGGCCATCGGCACCACCGCCATAGCCAACGCCCGGCCCGACGGCGTTACGCTGGGGATGTTCCACAACCTCAGCCTCTATGATCAGTTTCTGGTGGAGGGCGTTACCTATACGGAAAAATCTTTTATTCCCCTGGCGATTTTTACCGCCGACAGCACCGTTATTGTGGTCAACAAAAAACTTGGGGTAACCGACATCAAGGGTCTGGTGGAAAAAGCCAAGGCGTCCCCCAACAGAATAACCTGGGGCGGCCCGGAGTTTTCCTCACAGACCTATCCGCGGATGAATGTGGAAAACGCCACCGGCGTCAAATTTGGGAAAATGATTTTTGACGGCGGGGCCGCCGCGCTGGCGGCTGTGGCCGGGGGCAACTGTGATGTTACCTCCGTGTTTCCGTCCGAATACTTCGCCATGGCGGATAACCCGGATATTGTAACCATAGCCACCTGCGGTACCGAACGCATGGGCGCTGTTCCCGACATTCCCACCATGATCGAGCAGGGTATTAACGCGACGTTCTTCCAGTGGAGGGCCTTTGTCGCGCCCGCGGGAACTCCCGACAACATTGTAAAGGGCTATCAGGAAATATTTCAGAAAACTCTGGACGACAAGGATTGCGCGGCGGAACTTACCAAGGCGGGCTTCAATTTCGTAAACATCGGCGGCGCGAAAGCCTATCCCTACATGATGGAGAGCTTTGAGGCAAACAAGGACGTTATTGTCGCCACCGCGAAGCAGGCAAAATCGAAATAAAAAGCGTTAGGGGAAACAGCGGAAAAAAGGAGGCGAGCCATGAAGCTTGTGAAAAAGTGGGATGTTGTTATTTGCCTTGTTCTCAGCGCGGCGTTAGGTGTTTTTATTTTTGAACTGAGGGGAATAACTCCTATAGCGCGAATTTATCCCGCCTTTGTAATTTTCGGTTCTTATATTATGATTGCCATCGTTATTTTTCAGGCCTTTCGCGCCCCGAAAAAAGCGGTGTCCGTGGCGCCCTCCAATCCGCCCCTGCAAAAGAACGCGCTTAGCCGCATTTTAGTGTACTGCGCCGCGATTCTTGCCTACATCCTGTTTATTGAACCTGTGGGCTACATTCTGTCCACGATTCTATTCGCGGTGTTCTCTCTGTTGTTTCTGCGCAACAAAAACAAAATTGTACTTGTCACGCTCCCCGTTGTTTTCGCCCTGGCCATGTATTTTATTTTTGCCTGGTTTTTGTATGTGCGGCTGCCGGGGGGCGAATTGTTTAGCTTTTTCAGGTAAGAGGTCTCTATGTGGGAAAATATTTTGATTGGGTTTGCCGGGGTGTTTACGCCGGCAAATTTGCTTATCTGCGCGGGAGGGCTTTTGGTGGGCATTATCTTTGGCGCCCTGCCCGGTTTTTCCGCGACTATGGGCGTGGCGGTGTTTGTGCCCTTTTCCTACGCCCTGGAACCGGACGCCGCTCTTCTTATGTTAAGCGGCGTATACTGCGGGGGAGTCTACGGCGGCTCCATCCCGGCCATTCTTCTGGGAATTCCGGGGACGCCCGCGTCGGCCCCCACGTCTTTTGAGGGCCGCGCCATGACCGCCCGGGGCGAGGCCGGCCGCAGCCTGGGGCTGTGTACATTCGCGTCGGCCTTCGGCGGTTTTGTAAGTTCC
>JAISQU010000244.1 GCA_031274005.1 Spirochaetales bacterium | reverse complement strand
GCTACTGTTGATGTTTTCTTTGGGGTCCGGTAAAAGGTTATAAACATAGAACCCTAGAGCAGATTAGTTAGTTATTATTGGTGATGGAAGTTAGTTAGTGGTAGTATTATAAAGGCTTGGGGAAAAGTCCCGACCGGAAATTGCGGTGAAAGTCACCAGCGCGCTTCAGGCGTGTTACCAAAGCTCCTGGTTATAACGCAATTGCGCAGCAATTGCCGTTTTGGTTATGCCTCTTCCGCACATTTCCGTGACAGCGTGCCTTATCCGAGCGTGCAGGCTATGATGGTGTACTGGAAAAACCTGTTGGTCAGCTGCCCCTCCGTAGTGTATCTGGGGCAGATTTCGCCGCCGGCATAGGCCCAGATATGAGGAGCGGAAAAACCGGCCGCCTGTTCCTGAATCAGTTTCAATTCGTCCTGGGAATCCATAAGGGCTAGATTATGGCTGAAGCAGGAAAAAATCAAAATAACATCGCAGTCTCCGCTTTTTTTAATTAAATCCGTGATATGGGCGGCGCTCTTGAGTACCAGATCGCTGGTAACCGAACCTATGCGCATCGTACCGCCCGGCGGTATGGAGGACCCGCTGGTAAGAGAACCGTCTGCGTTAATACCGTAAACTGTGAATACCTTGGTCTCCCGGCTGTCCGGATACTCAACGCTGATGGGAAAGGCGTACATCACGTTGTAGAGCTTCTTCCCTGCAACCCCTTTTTCGACAAGACCTATCTTTTCCAGGCAATCCACCGCCGGCATATTATCAAGGGTAATAATCCGGTTATCTTCAACGCTGGTAATAACTGCCTGCTTGTCAAGGTGCAGTTCTCCCGGAAGGCGGTCCATAAAAAATTTTGCCTTTACCCCGCCTGTCAGCGTCAAAAGGGCAAGCCGGTCAGGATAGGCACCGCCGTTATAGATTACAAGAGGAGAGCGGACTTGCGCTTCCACATCCACAGCAGCTATGCCGAAAACCGGTACTCCGCCTGAGGCCTGATCCAGGGCGTCCACTACAATATCCCCTGAAAACGATAGAGGAGCGGAAGCGAAAATAAAGGAAGGTTTTACTGCCTGCTGCTGCGACACACGGCGATAAAGTTCCGCGGTACACTCTTTCACCTCCTGCGCCAGGGGTTCGGAAAGCCCCGCGGAAAACTCAATATCATCGCTTGTTAACACCAGCAGGGTAAGCATAATCTCACCCGCCGCGCCGGGCGCCGCGAACCCCATGGATGTGCAGCCGGTTACATCAAAAGGCAGGCTGTCGCACAGCGCCTTGAGCACTCCTGTTGTAATAAAATCCAGATAACAGAAGAGTATCCCCGTTGAATGCGCCAGCAGATTTTTTTCAAGATCAAGCTGTTCCAAAATATCGTGAACCGCGCCGTCTACGTTATCCGGCTCCGTAGTGTATGCGGTCAGCGCTCGTATCATATTGGCCGTCCTTCGCGTTTACCCGTTCCCGAAAAATTCGGGGGGGGGGGTAAATGCTTATGGTATAAGGAGTTATTCGATTTATTTTCACTAACTCTATCCTCCAAAAGGAATTTCACAACTAGATTTAATAATAGTCTCTACATAGTAATATTGTCAATACGGCGCGTAAGGCATGGGTGCAACTTCTTTTTTTGGCTTATCCCTAACTCCTCACTATTTTCCCGACCTCTGGCATCCCATGGAAAAGAAGCGGTATACTTAGAAGTGTGAACGAATGTATCCTGCATGTCGAAAAAATCACCTCAGGCGGCGCGGGCATGGGGCGGATAAACGGAAAAATTGTTTTTACGCCCTATACGCTGCCGGGTGAAGATGTCCTCGTGCGGATTGTCCGCGAAAAAAAAGATTACGCCCACGCCCTGCCGCGGGAAATCATAAAACCCTCTGCGCGGCGCAGACAGCCCGAATGTTCCCTGTTCGGCGTCTGCGGGGGCTGCGATTTTCAGCATACGGACTACGATGAACAAAAGACAATAAAACAGCAGATGGTGCGGGAGACCTTCAAAAGAATTGGGCGGCTTGACCTTGCGGAGATTATTTTTGAGGAGTCCGCCCCCTTCGGCTGCCGCAGCCGGGTTCAGCTTCACAGACTAGCGCACGGCCCGAGCGGCGAGCCGTGCGCCCCCTGGGGGTTCAAAAAAGCGGCAAGCGCTGAATGCGTACCCGTAGGCCGGTGCCCCGCGGCCGTTCCTGAAATAAATGATTTTCTTGCCGAGCCGGCCGGCGCGGATTTCCGCGCGGGGGACAGAGTCCGCGTCTTCGGCTGCGGCGGCAGGGCGGCCTTCCGCAAAGACGATGAGGTGCGCCTCGCGCTGTGCGGAAAAAACATCGTTTTCTCTCCGGAGTGTTTTTTTCAAAGCAACATACCCCTGCTGGAAAAACTCATACGCGAAGCGTTTACAAACCTCTCTGGGGACCGCGCCCTTGACGCCTACGGCGGCGTGGGAACCTTCGCGGTATTTCTTGAAGAGCGTTTCCGGTCGGTCGTGTCGATAGAAGAAAACAGCGCGGCGTCCTCCTGCGCGCGGCGCAACCTTAACCCGGACACGACGCGGGTTTTTGCCGGTTCCATGGAAGACTGGATCGCCGCGGGCGCGGACGGACTATGCGGCGCGGCCAAACCGGATGTTGTGGTTGTTGACCCGCCGCGCGCGGGGCTGTCCGGCGCTGTGCGCGCTTTTCTGAAAAAACTGGGGTGTCCCCTTATCCTGTATATTTCCTGCGACATAGGGAGCCTCGCCCGCGACAGCGCCTTCTTGCTTGAAAGCGGATATTCCCTTGACGAGTACCGTCTTTTTGATTTTTATCCCCAAACCGCCCACGTGGAGAGCCTATGCCGTTTTACGCGCTGAAAAAACACATTCTCTTCCGGTTTTTCCTTGTCGCGCAGGCGGCGCTCCTCCCTGTTTTTTCGTACGCCGACGCGGGGGTCTCCCGCCCCCAGAGGTATGTCGCCGACGGCGCGGTCACGAGTCTGTACGTGGACAACGACGGAAGCATGATATGCGTTTCCGGCGGCTCTTCCATACTCCGCGTCGGGCGGGACCTCCAAACCTTGTGGAACCGCAGCCTGAGCGGAAAACCCGCGCTTGTTTTCCGGCGGAAAGACGGCGTTATCATGATAGCCACTGTGAAAGGCCGCCTGGAGGCTTATAACTCCCAGGCGCAGCGCGTAGCCGATTTCGCGCTTCCCGTAAAGCAAACAAGCGGCCGGGAAGACCCCGCCGCGGATCTTCTAACCATGGGAGAAACCGAAGAGGGCTGGATCTTCCTTTTTACCGCCGACGGCGGCTGCGCCGTCTTCAATTTGTGGGGAGACATTTTATCGCTGTGGCAAACACCCCAAACCCCGTCCTGCCCGCCGGTTCTTTTTCAGGGAAAACTCGTCTGCGCTTCTGCGGACGGCAGCCTTGATTTTTTCAGCCCGTCGGGCAGGCCGGCTGGAAAAGCCCCCGCCGCCGCTTCGGTGCTGCGCCTTGTTGTAAACCCTTTTACCCAAACCCTCGCGGTGGCAAGGCTCGGCGGCGCTTTTGAGCTGTACCCCGCCACTCTCTCAGGCCCGCCTGAAACAGCGGCGGCCGGCCTCACCGGTGGGCAAACGGGTGAAGATATTCCTGAAGTAGAACCCTTCCTGCGGCTCTCTATCCCTTTCGAGATCGCCCGCATTCTGCCCCTTGTCTCAGGCGGCTTTGTTCTTGTGGGAAAAGACGGTCGGGTACTTACCCTGAACTCCGAAGGAGAGGCCGCCGGGGATTTTTTTCTGAAAGAGGCAAACCCTATAGGCGTGTCCACCGATGGTTCGGGCGCCCTGTTTTTTACCGACAGCAGGGGAAGGCTTTCCTCGTATTCCCCCGGCGGCTCCTCCCTGTGGACGGCAAACCTGGCGGGCAAACCCGGAATCCCCGTCCTCTCGCCGTCCGCGCGCTATCTCGCGGTAGGCAGCGAAGACTGGGTTATTGAGCGTTTTGAGTTTGTACAGTACGGCGGCCGGCAGGCGTCCCGCGCGGCGTCCCCGTCCCCCGCGGACACCCTGGCAGTCACTCCGGCCCAATCGGCTTATCGCGGCGAGTATGATTTTATTTACCTCATGGACCGCGCTTCGGCTGCCACTGCCGATAAAAAAACGGAATGCCTCGATATTATTGAAGAGCGCATGAAGAGGGGGCTTGGCCGCTCCCTGGACTATATACCCGAAGTGCTGCGCTATGTGGCGGCGGAACCTCATATACTGCACGGCGCGAAGAATTATCTGGGTATACAATCCCGCGCTCTTGCTCTTTTGGGCAGGATACAGCACAGGGATTACAGGGACTTTCTGAGTTCTTTTCTGGCGCGGGAGAAAGACGCGTCGCTTCTTCTTGCTGTTCTCTCCGCGATGGAGGCCATGCGCAGCGACCCGGACGAAGTCCTGCGCCGGGGAATCTACGGCTTCATCCTTTCCCGCGTGAATAATCTTCAGGATACCCGCCTTTCCGCCGCGCTCGTTAACGCTCTTGACGGAATTTCTCTGTATCACGGCAGCCTCGGCGTTTACGGCAGAGCGGCCTTAATGCAGCTCCTCGAAAACTCCTCACCGGCAGCGCGCCTGCGCATCCAAAACCTCTTGAAAACCCGCCCATAGTACCCTATCCCAAATAAATTGGAAAAGAATGATAAGCGCGGAGCGCACGGAGAACTCAGAGGAAGAAAAAAAATATGATAGGATCCTTTTCTCTGCGCCCTCCGCGTTCTCTGCGGTTTATCCTCTGCTCTTGTCTGCCAAAACCGGACAGGATTCAACTTCTAAGAGCCTGTTTAATATCTTGCCCCCCCCCCTCGGGCGTGCAAGGGATTGAAGCGGAAATCCTTTTGGCGTAGCCAAAAGATTGGAGCGAAAAGCCCGGTTTGCGGCGTTTTACGCCGCAAATGCACCCAAATTCCGAATT
>JAISQU010000216.1 GCA_031274005.1 Spirochaetales bacterium | reverse complement strand
CCCCAATCCCATAGGAATGATAGGAATTACCGTCCGGTAAAAGTTCTTTCCAGCCATATCAGCCTCAAAAGTTTATGTACGACTCTTGTTTTTATAGCGGCGTTTTGCTCCTGCGCGGCTGCCCCGCCTCCCGCGGAACAGCATATTGATCCGCCGGCAGCGCAGCCGCCCCTCTGGGCGCGGGACGCCGAAGCTGTTTATCCGGCGGAACGCTATATCGCGCAAAAAGGCTACGGCCCTAGCCGGGAGCAGGCGGAAGCATCGGGCCTTGAAGCCATATCGCGCTACTTCGCGAGCGAAGTAAAAAGCACGGCAAGCTCAAGCCTGTCCTATACCGAGCGGGACGGGGCCGTATCCCAAAGCCGTCAGGTTGACGAAAGTGTTTTTATCCAGACCCAAACCCGCCTCTTCGCCGTCCGCTATACCGAAGCCTGGCATAACAGGGTGCGTGGCGAATGGGAAACCCTTGCCTACATAGACCGGGCCGAAGCCTGGGCCATGTACGAGCCGGGACTGCGGCAAAAAGCCGACGCTTTTCGGGCTGTGTACGGGGCCGCCGAAACTGCAGAAGCGCTCAAAGCCTTTTACCTGTATTCCGCGGCCCGCAACCTTGCCGCAGACATACCGCCGCTTCTGGATTTTGCCCAAATTCTCCATCTAAACGAAGCCGCGCGTTTCGGGGACGTAAGAAACGCCATTGCCGCGCTGCCCCAAAAAATTGACGCGGCGCGGACGGAAACCGTTGTTTATCTAGAGTGCCCCAGAGATTCCGGGGCCGCCGTGTATTCCGCCTTTGCACAGGCTTTCAGCGCCGGGGGCTTCGCTACAGGCAGGGATAAAAAAACGGCCTCTGCGGTGTGCGCCGTTACCGTGGAGGAAAACATTCAGAAACTCGAAGCGGGAACATTTTACTACCCATCGGTAACGGCAAGCCTGGCGGACAAAACTGGCGTTCTTTTTACCTACAGCTTTACCCTTGGCAGGACGGGGGCCTTCAATCCCGATGTGGCGAAACAGCGGGCCTATGCCGCCATAGCCCAGGAAATTCAAAACTCGTTTTTGAAGGAACTGAATAAAAAGATGAACGATTTTTAAGGAGAGTGTATAAAATGAAAAAAATCTTGTGCGCAGTTTTACTGCTGGCCACGGCATTCGGCCTGTACGGGCAGGCGCTCTATACCGGGAACGGGGGCCGGGGCATCCGGCTTGCCGTGGGGCTGCCGGAAGGCAAAAATCTGGCTGACGAAACATGGCTGACCGAGTTTGTGCAGGGAACCCTTATCGGTGACTTCCAGAAGTATTCGGCCATGACCATTATCGACCGGCAAAACATGGATAAAATTATCGCGGAGCAGAAACTGTCCGAAACAGGTTTTTATTCGGAAGAAAATTACGCGCAAATGGGAAACCTTACCAACGCGCAGTATATCCTTGCGGGGACAATCCTGAAAATGACGGACAAACAGTTTTCCGTGCAGCTTGCCGTTTCTGACGCGGAAACCGGGGTGCGCAAGGCTTCGTTTACCAAAACCTGCACGGAAGACCAGTTAAAAAAAACCGTGGTGTTAAAGGACGCTTCTTATGATTTACTTGCCCAGATGGGCGTAAGCCTGACCGAGGAAGGCAAAAAGGCCCTGTACGGCGTGCAGGACAGGGCGGTGGAAGCGGAAACCGCACTTGCCCGGGGCATAAGCGCGCAGAAAAGCGGTACAATTGTAGAAGCTCTGACCTATTACTATAACGCGGCGGCCTTTGACCCGTCTTTAAGCGAAGCCTCCGGGCGTTTAAGCGTATTGTCTACCGAAATACGGGGCGGCAATATAGGCCAGAATGTGCGTAACGACATTGAACGGCGCAAGGAGTGGCTAAAGGTACTGGAAGAATGCGCCGCGTTTTTCAAGGAGCATTTGCCGTATGAGATAGGATACGACCCTGCCCTGACCGAGGGGGAGGTGGATTACCAGAAAGAGACAGCGAAATTAAGTTTTAACGCGATGGTGTATCCCACAAACGGCTTTGATGTTGTGAACAATGTTCTTGAGGGCCTGAATAAAACCGGCAAGAAAAAGGACTGGGGCTTTGAGGGCTGGCCGCTCTCCGGGCCGGGAAAGGTTTTTGAACTGAACAGGGACGGGAATATGGACTTTACCATAGAGGCGGCCCTCCTCAACGACACGGGCAGGACCATCGCCTCCGGCCGTACCGCGTATACCAGTGGCATAGATTTTTTAGACCGTGATAGATCCATCGTATACGGAACCGGGAATTCCAAACCCGTTCTTTTTACCGCGGGAGCACAAGACATAAGCGACAAATTAACGGTTAAGATTACCAAAATAAACGGACGGGACGCCGCGGCCGCGGGGAACAGCGGGTATATAAAAATCGCATCGTTTTCTCCCCCCGCGGAGGCGAAGGAATATAAAATTGGCGACACGGGACCCGCGGGAGGCATTGTATTTTACGACAGGGGGACAGCGGGCGGGTGGCGGTATCTGGAAGCGCTGCCCCGTGATATTTCTACCAAAGCGAAATGGGGGCCAGACAGTCGGATAGGCACAGGAACATGGACAGGAAGCGGAAGAATAAACACGGCATTAATTGCGCGGGCGTACAAAAATGCCGGAGTAACCGGCGCGGCGGCCCAGCTCTGCGACGATTTCTCCCTGAACGGATATGAGGACTGGTTTTTGCCCAGCGAGGACGAATTGAACCTGATGTATGAGAACCTGAAAAAGAAAGGGCTTGGCGGTTTTACCGATAGCCACTACTGGTCTTCGTCGGAGTACGATTCCGGTGTCGCGGAGAGTCAGAATTTCAGAGACGGCAGATATGGCAGCTACTACACCAAGGGCCATACGCTTTCCGTCCGTGCTGTGCGGGCTTTTTAACAATTTATTTCCCCGCCGTAGGTGGGGCCGAAAATTTTTTTGAAAAATAAGGAGAATGAGAAATGGGACAATTAGTTTACGGCAAATTTAAGCTGGAAAGGAACGCCTTGACGAAGGGCCTTGCGCGGTGCATCCGCCTCGCGGGTATTCTCGCGGTTCTGTTGTTAGCCGCCTGCTCAAAGGAGTATAAGATTGGGGAAGAGGGTCCTGCGGGGGGCATTGTGTTTTACGACAGGGGAGAGTCCGGCTCGGACGGGTGGCGGTATCTGGAAGGGATGCCTGGGAGTATTGGCAAAGCGGAATGGGGGTTATACGGAAAAACAATCGGCACAACAGGTACGGGTATAGGAGATGGAAAAAAGAATACGGAACTCATTGTGGAAGCATGCAAAAAGGCCGGAGAAACCGGCACGGCGGCCCAGCTCTGCGATGCTTTCTCCCTGAACGGATATGAGGACTGGTTTTTGCCCAGCACGGATGAACTTGATTTGGTGTATAAAACCCTGAAAATAAAAGGGCTTGTCGGTTTTATTAGTGATTACGCCTGGTCTTCGTCGGAGAACACTGGTGTTAGCGCACGTTACCAGAATTTTGTCAATGGCGATCGGGACGGCGGCCTCTA
Organism: Spirochaetales bacterium; assembly: GCA_031274005.1. Taxonomy (GTDB): domain Bacteria; phylum Spirochaetota; class Spirochaetia; order DTKZ01; family DTKZ01; genus JAISAF01. The sequence continues at coordinate 328 of JAISQU010000216.1, read as the reverse complement.
CAAGTTCGATGAACACTTTGTTCATCCTGTCCGGGCTTTTTAACCATTCAGCTATTTAAATTTCCCCGCCACGACGGCCCTAAAGCCGCGTGCGAAGCATGTGCCTTCATTCACAGCCTTACGGCCGGATGCGCAATTGAACCTTTATACGTTATACACAGGCGGGTTGCCTTTAGGCAGCCCGTGCGCAGGCGGCGCCCCGTCCGTTGGTAAGAGCCTGTTTAATATCTTGCCTCCCCCCGGGCGCGCAAGGGATTGAAGCGGAAATCCTTTTGGCGCAGCCAAAAGATTGGAGCGAAAAGCCCGGTTTGCGGCGTTTTACGCCGCA
>JAISQU010000059.1 GCA_031274005.1 Spirochaetales bacterium | reverse complement strand
TAAAAAAAGCTCTCTCTAGCGGCGGACCGAAGCCGTTCGCTTTTTTTATCGCCCCGGCCATATCCGTAGCACCATGCGACTAAATATGGTATTGCTGTCTGGAAGCGTTTTTTATGGGTAAAAGCATTCAAATTGTTGACAATTTGAATGCTTTTGGGGATTGCAGGACAAATTTTTTCAAATTTGGAATTACTGACAAGCGCCGTGAAAGCGCCCCTGTCGGCGGCGGAAGCCCCTGGGCCGCGCCAGGGATTGCAGCATGCCCAGACAAACGCACGCGCAAGCGTGTTTATGAATACCAAGCTTCAAAGCCCTAAAAAACCCCGGCGTATTCCGTGTGTGCGATAGCACACATACAATCATACCTATCGGAACAAAGCGCCGGAGGCGCTGTATACAAATGTTATGGGCCGAGCCGTAAAAAATGCGCTATTACATGAGCCGGTTCCAAAATTAAACCATTTTTTGAAACCCGTGGGGCGCAAGGGATTGAAGCGGAAATCCTTTTGGCGCAGCCAAAAGATTGCAGCGGAAAGCCCGGTTTTTTGCGGCTTTGCCGCAAAAAATGCGCACGGGTGATTACGGTTTTCATTTTGGAACCGGCTCACATATCGAGAAAAAGTAAACGCTGATGCTCCGCCCCTTTCACTGCATTTGCAGGCGGTAGAGCGTATGGTAGGCGCCTTCTTTTGCAAGAAGCTCCTCGTGGCTGCCTTCCTCAATGACTTTTCCTTCCGACAGCACGAGTATTCTGTTCGCGCTGCGTATCGTGGACAGGCGGTGGGCGATGACGATGGATGTGCGGCCCGTGAGGACTGTTTTCATTGCTTTCTGCACCAGTTTTTCGGTTTCGGTGTCGATGTTCGATGTGGCTTCGTCAAGAATGAGTACAGGCGGGTTGTGAGCCAAAATGCGCGCGAATGAGATGAGCTGCCTTTGGCCTGATGAAAGATTGACAGCGCCTTCCTGAAGCATGGTCTGGTAGCCCCGCGGCAGGGCCGTGATAAAATCGTGAGCCTGGGCAAGTGCGGCGGCGCGGATGAGTTCTTCTTCTGAAATCTCCAGCCCCAGCGTTATATTTTCGCGTATGGTCTGGGAAAAAAGAGTAACCTCCTGCTGTATGGGCTGAATGGCCGTGCGCAGGTCTGCAAGCCGGATGCTGCGGATGTCTTTTCCGTCCAGGGTGATGAGGCCGGAGTCCGCGTCCCACAGGCGGGTCAGCAGGCTGGCTATGGTTGTTTTTCCCGCGCCTGTGTAGCCGACGAGGGCAAGGGTTTCGCCGGGGGCCGCGGTAAAACTGACGCCGCGCAGAACCGGTTCGCCTTTTTTGTAGGAGAACCGGACATCCAGAAAGCGTACTTCGCCCCGCAGGGGTTTTTCCGGCAGTGAAGTTCCTGTATCGGGAATGCAGCGCCCGTCGTCCATCATCTGGAAAACCCGTTCGGCGCCTACAAGCGCGGACTGGAGTATAGTGTACTTTTCGGCTATGTCCATGACGGGCTGGTAGAATTTGCGTATCAGGTTGATGAAGGCCGCAAAGGTTCCCAGGCTCAGGGCGCCGGAGAGGTTCTGCAGAGCGCCAAAATAGATGATCAGGCCGAGGGACAGGGAACCCAGGAAATCAATGATAGGCCGGAAGGTGGCGAAGACGTACATCTCGCCCAGGTTTGATTTCATGAGGTTGATGTTTATCCGCTCATATCCGGCGGCGGCGCTGGCCTCGCGGGTGAAGATCTGGATGATCTTGATTCCCGATATGTGTTCGGCAAAAAAGGAATTGGCCTGCGAGACGCAGTGGCGAACCCTGCGAAAGGCCTCCCGCGCCCTGACCCGGAAGATGAGGGTACAGAAGAGGACAGGGGGAAGGCTCGCGGCGGTGATGAGGGCAAGGCGTGTATCCAAAATGAAGAGGGTAATGATAACGCCGCCCATGATGAAGAGGTCTTTGAAGAGGCTCGTGATGACGGATGTGAAAAGTTCGTTGATGGTTTCCACGTCGCTCGTGATGCGCGTAACAAGCCGGCCCGCGGGATGCTCCCCTATAAAGGCGAGGGAGCGGCTCAGGATGTGGCGGAACAGGGCCATACGCAGGTCTTTCATGACCCTTTGCCCCGCCAGGCTTATGAGGTATGTCTCCAGAAAGGAGAAAATCATTCCTCCCGTAAGGAGCGCGAGAAAAATCGCGCATCCGCGGATCACGCCCTGCATAGCGCCGGGGCCGCCCGCCAGAATATAAAAGTCTATGGTTCTTTGCAGAACCACAGGCACAAACAGTTCTGTAACGGTGGATACGAGCATTGCAGAAAAAGCGAAGATGATGATGCTTTTGTGGGGCACGGCGTATGAGGCGAGCCTGCGTACAATTTTGGGGTCATACGCGCCTTCGGGAATAATTTCCTGTTCCATTTTTAGGGCCCCTGTTCTCCTGTGATTTGCAGCGTGTGTATGTCTTTATAGAGGCCGGGCCGGGCCAGCAGTTCCGCATGGCTTCCCCTCTGGCTGACGCGCCCTTTTTCCAGAACAATGATGTTGTCGCAGAAAGACAGGGCCCTGATGCGGTGACTGATGATGATGTTGGTTTTGCCCCTGCGGTATTCAAGCACCCCCGCGAGGATTTTCTCTTCGGTTTGCGTATCCACGGAGGACAGGGCGTCGTCAAGGATGAGGATGTGGGGATTGCCCGCCAGAGCGCGGGAGATGGCAACCCTTTGTTTTTGTCCGCCGGAAAGGGTAATCCCCCGTTCGCCTATCTGCGTCGCGAGTCCCTGGGGGAAGAGTTTCGCGTCCCGCGAGATTGTGGAAATCTCCGCGAGGGCCGCCAGTTTTTCTTCCGGAAGCTCCTCCTCCGCCCCGAAGGCGATATTGCCGCTTATGGACGCCGAGAAAAGAAAGGTTTCCTGCGGGACTATGCCGAAGGTCTTTCGCAGGGACGAAAGCTCGTAGTCAAGGATGTCCGTTCCGCCCAGAAAAATTGTTCCCCGCGGCGGGTCATATATGCGCGGCAGAAGGGATACAAGGCTTGTTTTTCCCGAACCTGTGCGCCCCAGAATGCCGAGGGTCTTCCCCGCGGGGATTTCAAAGCCTACATCTTCGAGCACAGGGGGCAGGCCGGCCTCATAGCGGAAACAAAGATCGTGTACGCTCAGGTCCTCTCCGGGGCTTCCTTTTCGGCCGGCCGGCCGGCTGACTATCGCGGGTTTTTCATTCAGGACCGCGTTGATTCTGCCCAGGGCCGCGGCGCCGCGCTGAAGCATGTTTACGGTAAAGCCCGCCCCTATCATGGGCCAGATGAGCATCTCAAGGTAACTGAAGACGGCAAGCAGAAGTCCCGGCGAAAGAGTACCCGCGAGGACGGCCTTTCCCCCAAAGTACAAAAGCAGGACTCCCGTCAGGCCCGACAAAAAGGTAATGCCGGGGTGAAACAGCCCCCACAGCCGCACAAGGTCTATGTTTGCCCTGAGGTAGGCCTCGTTTTCCGCGCCGAATTTTTTCAGAAAATACTTTTCTTTTACAAAAGATTTTATGACGCGGATGCCGCTGATACTCTCCTGGGTTTGGCCGCTTAAGGAGGCGAAAACATCCTGAACTTTTTTGAAGCGTTTTCCCACGACGGTTCCCAGCATGATGATGAGCAGCGTTATAAGGGGCAAAGGCAGGATGATGTACCAGGTGAGGGAAGCGGCCTGCCGGAACAGAATGACCAGTATGGCGAGGGTCATAAAAACTCCGTCCGCAAGGGCAACCAGGGCCATGCCGGAAGCCATGCGCACGGCGTACATATCGTTCGTTGAGCGGGCCATGAGTTCGCCTGTTTTCTGTCCGGCAAAGAAACCCGCGTGCAGGGCAAGCAGATGACGGAAAAGCCTGCCGCGCAGTTCGGTTTCAATGCGCCGGGAAGAGCCGTGAATAAAGTAGCGCCAGCCGAAGCGGGCGGCGGAAATACACACGGCGACGGCCAGAAGATTCCTGAAAAGCACGGCGATAACCCCGCTTTCAAAGTTTCCTGCGCTCATGATGTCCACGGCCTGGCGGAGTATCTGCGGAATAAGCATCTGCCCGCCGGAGGCGACCGCGAGAAACATGAATCCGGCAAGATACCGGAATTTATATCTGCGGAAGTAAGGAAACAGGGTGGCAATCTCTTTGAGCATGGGCATAAGGATACATATTTTAGACTGACGTGGGAAGCCTGCGCGTTTAAAATGTAAAACCCCGGAAAGGGTTTTCGGGGTTCAGGTTTTTCGGTAGGGTTTTACCACTCCCGGGGCGTGAACCCCTGCGGAATATCAATTTTAACCGTATCGCCGGTCTGCACTATCACGTAAAAACCGGCCTCAAGGGCGTAGCGCCTTACCGAACCGGACATAATGGCGCCCGCCACAGCGCCTCGGATTTTTCGCGTGTCATGGTGTTTGTCGGCATAGCGGCGCAGTATTTCTATCCGCCGCAGGTGGGCGTCTATATCCTTTTCCGAAGGTTTTGATTTAACCTCCACCGCTATAGAAAAATCGTCGTTCGCGAGAAGAATATCTATCTCCGCGAATATCGTGTCCGACTCCTGGATTTCCCAATTCCGGGCGACGGCCCCGAAATGAAAGCCCAGGGCGTTAAACTTTTCTTTTATGCTGGGCGCGACCATGTGTTCGGCCAGTTCGCCGAAACGGTTGCCCAAATCGCCGAGTTTTTTATCGAGTTCTTTTTTACTTGCCCGAAGCTGCCTGTCGGTTTCCTGCAACTGCCGGTCGGTTTCCTGTATCCTCCGGTCGGTTTCCTTCATTTGCCTGTCGGTTTCCTGCATTCGCCTGTTGGTCTCTTCCCGCAGTTCTTTGAAAAGCCTGTCGGTCTCCTGAAACATTGTCCAGACATCCTTAAAGGTTAGTTCCTGAGCCGGTTCACGCTTGCCTGTTGGTATATCTGCCATAGGTTCCTCCCGCTGTAAATATACACCAAAAATCAAAAACAGGAACAGTCCCTTGCCGCGGGAAGGCTCGGGGAAGGGACAGGCCTTATTCAATTAAGGCGCCTTAAAAATAACCGTGTCCGCGGCTCTGGGTGCACCAATTTTTTCCGTGCGCCTTTTTTGCTCGGCCCATAGCATTTGTATACGCCGGGGGCTTTTTAGGGCCTCTTGCCCTGTTGCTGGTATTCATAAACACGCTTTCGCGTGCG
>JAISQU010000055.1 GCA_031274005.1 Spirochaetales bacterium | reverse complement strand
AAGCGGAAATCCTTTTGGCGTAGCCAAAAGATTGGAGCGAAAAGCCCGGTTTGCGGCGTTTTACGCCGCAAATGCGCCCAAATTCCGAATTATAAGGAGATTTTGAACAGGCTCTAAGGTATAGTAGCCGGGATCCTTTAATTCAGGCCCCAGATGATCCTGCACCTGTATCCCAAGCACATAGCCGGGCATACTACGGGTAAACCGCAGAGTCTTTTTATCCGGCGATATGTATACCGGCGTTACAACAGCGTCCCCCGCGTAAATCACAACCGATGTTATGGCGTCACCCGGATTAAAGGTCGATATGGTAACCTGCACCTCGCCGTCGGCGTCCTCGGAAACTTCCGCCGCATAGTCCAGCTTGGAAGGATCAAAGGGATTATCAGGAACTGTGGGAGTGGCGACCGGCGCCACCGGGTATGTAACATTCCCCGGACCGCTGGCAATACTTATCTCCAGGCCGGCAATTTGGGAAACGGACTTCTGCCGGGTAATGTGGACTGTGTAAACTTTGGGAGCCTTCTCATCACCGCCGTCGGTTGTGATGATGAGGTTCTTTATATCTTTGCTGCCGGAGCGCGCAGGGTAGGCAAGCCTAAGCACCGTATAGTCCGGGTCAAAGCCTTCAAGAGGAGTGACGGTCAGAGAGGCTGTGGCGCCGTCGTCCCAAACATACTCATAGCTCAGGGTAACTTCTTCCTGGGGCTTTACCTTTACATATATGGCGGTAAGATCAGCGGGAATTTCCGCGTTATATTCGGTCATAAGGAGGTTAAAATTCCCCAGACGGCATTCAAGCCCGTTAGGGGGAACGTCCGTAAGCACCTGTAAATCGTAGATATAGGCCGAAGCCTTGTCCCGGACAACATTGAGGGTATAGGTAGTCTCGTCCATGTATTCATGACTGGTGGTTATAGTGAAAATGTTCACCCCCGGGTACGTCTCGGTGCCGTCGGAGGGCCTGCCGTCGGCGCTAAACCGCACCTCGCCGTTATCGGCCGCGGCGTTCAGGGAAATGCCGGTGGTAAGGTCGGGCACGATAACCGTATACCCGGTTTTCTCCTGTACAAAACCCGGAGTAATCACGCAGGGAACAGGGTCGGAGTCAGGCAGCGCCGCCATGACCTCAATCTGCTGAAGATACACGGGCGCGCGCATTATCTCCTGCACATAGGGGTTTTCGCAGCTCCCGAAAAGGATCACAGCCATTGCCGAGAAAAAAACAAATAGTCCGTCGATATTCCGCTTTTTCATACACTTCTCCTTGGGTGTTTTCTTTTATCGGGCCAGCCGGTAGAGCACATTTGACAGAACCTGGGCGCCCCGCGCAAGATCTTCGGGGCTTGCGTATTCGGCGGGGTTGTGGCTTATGCCGTCACGACAGGGGATGAAAATCATCCCCACGGGTATGGGGTTTCCATTTTTTTTCTTTTGGCTCGCCACAACGGCGGCGTCGTGAATTGCGCCCGAGGGCATTTCGATAAAGGGTATTTTCAGGTCGCGGCAGGATGCCTCAATGCTGTGCTGTACCGCAGGGTCAAGTTTTTCGATGGGCGCCAGGCGCAGGATTTCCGTTATTTTTACCCGGACATTGAAGCGTTCGGCTTTTTCCTGAATGATTTTTTTTGTGTTTTTTACATACTCCGCCAGAAAGGCATTGTTGTTGCTTCTGATATCAACAGCGAAATACCCGTAGGGGCTTACTTTCGTAAGGGAATTTGAAAAAATACGGGTGTGGTTTTTGTTAAACTCTTCGTCGTCGTTCAGAAGCCCCACTGTCTGAACAAGGTCAAGCCCTTTTTCCAGGGCGTAGCTGCACGCCTCGTGCATGGCTACCTGCATGTAGGCCATTGCGAGGTTTGCGTCTTTTCTGTAGCGTATGCCCATGGGCGTGCCGCCTGAATGGTTTGCCTCGCCTGTTACTTCTATACGCAGCCGCACCGTACCCCGTATGCTGGACACAACCCCAATGGGAACGCCGTCGGTTTGCAGGCGCTTTGCCTGCTCAATATGGAGTTCCAGGTACGCGGCGATTTTTTCCGTTTGCTCAGGGGTGAGGGTGGGTTTTTTTTCGGCAATGAAAGACGGATCAAAACCCTGGGCGGTAATCGCTTCGCTTAAAGAAACGCCGTGGTTTGTCCTCAGGAGAATATCGGGGTGGCACAGTCCGAAGGCCGCTTCGCTGCCCTTGCATACCGCGTTGAAAGACGCGGATTCCTCTCCCCTCCAGATAACAAGCTGGAGCTTCCGGCTCAGGCGTTCCCACATGGGTTTCAGGGGAATGATTGCCTCCAGACCGCAGACAATTCCCGCCGCGCCGTCGTAATTCCCGCCGGCCGGAACAGTATCCATGTGCGAGCCTACCTGAACGATCTCGTTTCCGTGTCCCGGCGTGGTAAGAAAGAGGTTGCCGACCCCGTCCCAGGAAGAAACCATTCCCGCTTTTTCCGCCATGCCCTGAATGTACTTTATGGCGCGGGTTTCCTCGTGCGACCACGCGGGGCGGTCAAAGCCGTCTTCACGCCTGCCGCCGAGGTTGCCTATGTTTTCAAGTTTTCCGAAGTGCGCGCCTATACGCTTAAGGAGCGTATGCGTTGTTTTTGCTTCGGACTTGTTCATGTTACCTCCGCTGAAAATTGAAAATGTTTGAGACGTATTCGGAAACCCGGTTGGGTGTCTCTCTAATCTTTTAAACGATTATCGGCATAAACGCGCGGGAGGCAAAGCGTCAGGGCAACAGCACTTACCCTCATGAGCCGGTTCCAAAATGAAAACCGTAATCATTCGTGCGCATTTTTGCTCGGCCTATAGCATTTCTATACGTCAAGGCTTTCTAAGGGTCTCGGCTTTCCGGGGGTTCCGCCGCACTTAACCAAGCCGTAAAAGCAGACCTGAAAAATTGCAAAGCAATTTTGTAAGCGTCTTTACACAAGAAAATGGTTTAATTTTGGAACTGGCTCAGGATAGCATTACGCCAAGGGTTTTCTATCCGGTAGAGCACAGGTGACTTTGCCGCAATTTCCGGTCAGGACTTTTTCCGTGCAAAAACAGGGGAACCGTAGTATACTGAAGCATCTTCGGGAGGGGATTACCATGAAAACAGCGAAAAAATACCAGAAAAAGCTCTTGCGGCGGCCAGGGATTTTGCCTTAATTTCTGCGAGGGTATATTCCTGTTCCAGGAGTCCGGGAATTTCTTCACGGCCTTCGTTGAGGCCCTCTTCGTACCGGTATTCCAGGGTTTCTTCGTCTTTCCATTCCGCGAATAACATTTACTTGCCTGCGTATGTCGTTTGGGGTAATTTTGCCTTGATTTCTGCGAGGGTATATCCTTGTTCCAGGAGTTCCAGAATCTCTTCACGGCCTTTCTCAATACCTTTTTCGATGCCCTTCTCAATGCCTTCTTCATACCGGTATTCAAGGGCTTCTTCGTCTTTCCATTCCGCGAATAACATATTAACTACCTCCGAAGCGTGGGCTTCTAAAAATTTCTTTAAGATATTGCGTTCTATGCAATACTCCACGGCCTTTTTGAGGCCCGCGGATAAATCGCCAAGTTCTTTTTCGTATTCCCGCGCCTTGTCAATAAAGGCGCTGTACCCGTTCAGCGTTTCGCTTCTTTGGAGGATGGCCTCGTTGTGGCCCTGGTTAATGTTGTATACCACGGCGGTAAGCTCCAGCGGGGGCGGCATCGGGATGCCTGCGCCCAGGGCCGAGGCGTCCTCAAAAGCGTCCGATAGTTTTAATTCCTTTTTGTCCCAATCTGTGTCAAGGCCGTTATATAAAACGATTATTTCGGGGCGGGGGATTTTGATAAGCCCTCTGGCGTACATGTCTTTATTTTCCACAATTTTTTCGTATACGCGGGCTA